>CALDEW010000354.1 GCA_937942355.1 uncultured Pirellulaceae bacterium
CGCAGTCACACAAACATGTAAACTGAAAATTGACCGAGTTCCAAATTCGCAAGATTTTGACGCGATACACGTCTAAAAAGGAAACGCTGTCTTTCGCTGTTGAAAAAGAGGTCCCATTCCTTTGGAAATCCCTCGGCGAGAATTACTTGTTTTCAGAAGCCCCGAACCGGATCGCTCGACGCCCCAGCAACAAGTGCCAAGGTTGTTTAATCTGTTTGAAAGTGTTGTCTAACGGAACTTGAGTGTCAAGCTTAAAATAGATAAATCACAAAATTCCACGCCTTATAAAAATGTCGACTTTTTCTTGGAAATTGACTCAATGGGGTTGAATTCCACGTCAGCTTCACGTCGCAATTTTTAATAGCCCAGCATGCGCTCCAATCACGTCCCGACACCAATGTGCATGCAGAAAAAGCGGTGTTAAATCTAATAAATGGAGAGAAATCGTTACAACTAGTTGACTTTCCCTAAGCCTAACCGCCGGCAAAGTCGAAGATCAGAGTGTGGCGTTCTCTCGATTGGGCCTCCTATCTATAGGCTGGAGGCGAAGTTGGGATCACGCCAGCAACAGCGCTCTCAAGTCAAGGATGACGACAGATGAACAGATTTGTAATTTTTGCCATCATCGCCGGATGTTGCTCGTTTGTGAGCAACACAATGGCACAGCAAATTAACTACAACGCGATTCAGTGGGAGACAAATCCTCACACTGCATCGTTGAAAGCGCGAGCCGAATCCAAACCGGTGATGCTGCACTTCACCGCGGATTGGTGCGGCCCTTGCCAAAATCAAAAGCGCTTCGTCTTCACCAACCCCGAAGTAGCTCGCGCGATTCACCAAAACGCCGTCCCCGTACTGGTCAACATCGATACCAATAAAGCCCTCGCTGAAGAACTCAATGTGCGCAGCATCCCTCACGATGTATTCCTCACCCCTGATGGCGAAGTGATCGCGCGCCGCAATAGCCCGACCGAGAGCACTAATTTCCTCAAGATGTGCAGGTCGATTAATTACAAACCCAATCAAGCCACAGCACCACAGGAATCAAGCATCGCTCAGCTTAAACGTGCGATGTCCCCCATGAGCGCCCCTCTTGGCCAGCGTTCAGATTTTCGAGCGGCCGGCCCCAACGAGACAAACTCTGTCGGCGTCTCCAATGAAGCGCGACAACTCTCGAAGCAATCCAATTATAGCCAGATGATAAGCATGCCCAACAAGGGGGCTTTTGCGAATCAACAACCCAAGGCAAACCCGAAAACCGAACTTCAAACCGCGCTCGCAGGATTGGCGTCGCAAGTTTCGACTACACCTTTGTCGCCACGAAAGTCTCGTTTTTTTAAGATTCCTGAAAAACGATTGGAAAACCCAGCCGCCGCGTACGACCCTGCGACCAATGAGTTCCACCCGCAGCGCGCCAATGAGCATCTTGATCGCAGAGCTTTCTTGGCAAAGCAACGTCCAGAAGTGACCGTACCTCGATATGCCCCTGCGGCCAAACCAAAACGCGTTACCAATAACGAGTTCTTTCGTCAGGCGCAACAGGCGAAGCTGACAGCTTCTAAATCCATCCCTGGACTTGAGGTGTCAGACATGTTTGACGCGGCCAACGGCAAAGCGATCGACCCGGAGGTCACCGGTCCCTCGTTTGCTCGAATCCAAAAGGATCAGGCCAAGCAACCTGACCTCCCATCGAACAAAGCCAAGATTATCGCTTCTTCCAATGCACGTATTCAGTCCTACAAGGAAGGTGAACCAAAATTTGTTCAACAGGCCTCCATGGTCAGGGACGAAGGAACCAAAAATTTGGCCTCGCCAAAAGATCGCGCCGCCAAAGTTGCTGTCGAAAATGACTTTGCACTTCACGGAAAATGTCCCGTTTCGCTAATTCTGGACGGGAAATGGGTAGAAGGTGACGCGCAGTGGGGCATCGTGCATCGCGACCGAACTTACCTGTTCAGTTCGAAAGAGAATTACGAATTATTCAAATCAAACCCCGACCGTTTTAGCCCTCTTCTTTCAGGCTACGACCCTGTGATCTTCCATGAGCAAGGTAAATTGCTGGACGGGCTTGAAGAAAATGGGGTCTTCATGGGCAAGAACGAAGAGCAGCATATCGTGCTGTTTGAAAATGCTCAAACACGCGCCAAATTCCAAGCCAATCCAAAGCTGTATTTGGATACCGTTCGCCAAGCCGTCTACTTGGCCAGCCGCCAAGCCGATGTTCAGTAGGCAGCCGCTAAGCCATGGGGGAAAGCGTTTCTGCGCTCATCTTATCAGTTCGATAGCCGAACCCATTGCCACCGATCGTGCTGAGATCCAACACTCCGTTTTGTCGTCGATAAAGTCGAGGGTGAATCTCAGCTTGGTCCGCTGAAGCTGCCGGGTAAAACTGCATGGCATTGGCTTCCACCCCCATAATCGTCCCCGCGTGAGCCGCCAAACGAACGTGAGGAACCATCGCCAGCATTGGGTTGGTTAAATCTTGCACCATCAGTGGCATGTCATGGACCTTCGCCCAGCAAAGGCTTAACAAGGCACCCGTTTGCGTCTTGCAGGTCTTCAAAGCCACGCCCGTCCAACCCAAGGAGCGGCCCAATTCAACATGCCGCCAATCATGTGCGCTTTCATCCAGAAACAATGGCTTGCGAGCGGAGACGCTGCTCACGTCGATCATCAACTCATCCAGTTCGTACGGAAAAGGCTGCTCCACATAAAGAATGAGATCCCAAATCGCTCGATGATCCGCCTTCAGTCTATCCAAGATTTGATTCACATAGTCCACCTCGGTGACCATGCAATTGAAATCAGCCGACAACGCAGTCACCCCTAGTTCCAACGACAACGTGCCAACGTCGACCATGCGTTGCAGATCCCATGGCTCATCATTGCCACACAGTTTCACCTTCAAACATTTCAAACCATCGGCTTTGATCCAATCACGCAAGGACACCGGAAATTCATCGCGCGGATGTTCGTCGGTGACCTCATCAGCGTCGATCGGATCGCTGCCTCCAACCGAATGCCAAACGGCAATCGTTGCAGGCGGGTTAGCGATCAAGAATTCATCAAGGTACCGCCCCGCAAATGCACTACGTACCTCAGGCGTCATCAAATCCCCTGTAAAAAAATCAGAAATCTCATGATCGAGAAAATCTTTTCCGTAAGCCTGATAGATATCAATTCCATTGGCCACGCCGTAAGCGTCATGAACGGCTTGGTCAAAAATGCTGCAAACCACCAGCGCAGCCAGATAGGGCAGGGCGTTTGCGTTTTGGGCCGCATCCTTCTGCACTTGCTCAGGCAATACCCCTTCAATCACTTGGGCACCAATTTCAACAGCGTGCCCCGACAGTTTTGACGCCGCGATCTCTTGAGACAGTTGCTTGGAAAATTCGATCAGTCGGTCCAACCGCTCCTGATAGGGCAGGGCACTGGGCCAAACCCAAGGCACCGATAGCGGCGTCTCCCCCCACCCCACAGCGCGCATGCCATCGGATTTTTCGACCGTCACCCGCGCCCGACCACAGACCACCGAATCAAGCGATTCAGCGCCGAATTTATAGGGCATCCGCGTCTGCACCGGTATCAAAAACAACTCTACGTCGACGATTCGAACATCTGTTGGCCTCATCAATTAAGTTCCTAGTTCTTTGTTGCAACTGCGAATTAGGGCTGGAGGTAGTGGAAGAGGCAACGAGTCCTGCCTCTCCTTTCCCCTTCGATTCAGCCTATAGTGCATCGTTTAATGCAGCCGCAGGATTCGTAGCCTCATCCACTACGCCAAGATTAAGACGTTACGATACACTGGTTGCCGGAAAAAAATTTGCGATAAAAGTTACTGAGATGAATGTCGTACAAGCATTTTGGGGAACACTTACAATAGCAAAGACGTAATAAAATTGATATCACCGCCACACCGCCATATGGCATCTGAAACTCGGACCCTTTGATCATGCAATTCTCGCGCGTAAGCAGTTCCTCTCCTATTTTTGTTCTGTTGTCCGTTATCGGGCTGCTGTTGGCCTCATCCAGCGGCTGCGAGGAGAAAAAGGGCCAGCGGTTGACTATCAACGACCCTCAGCCCACTTCGGCATCTGCGCGCAGCTTCCCCTGCACGGTACTGGTTATCGGCGAACCTTTCCTCGAGGAACCCTTGCAACGCCAATGGTCGGCTCGGCACGATTCGCAGTTCACTGTCAAAACAGCGTCCGTCAAAGAAATCACCGACGCTGATTTCGAGATCGCCCAAGATGTCGATGTCGTGATTTATCCCGCTCAAATAATGATTGAGCTTATCCATCGGGGACGCATCAAAGAGCTCAAAGACTCCGTGTATCAAAGCGATGCATTGAACAAAAATGATCTGTTGAAACACTTTCGAAAAAGCGGCATTCGCTACGACAGTAAGACTTGGGCTGTTCCCTGCGGTGGCCCCTTGTTTGCATTGATCTATCAACCCGATGCGCTTCAACGGACGAAGACACAAATTCCAGAAAAGTGGAGCCAATTGATTCGCTGGGCACAGCGATTAGCGGAACAAGCGAACGATAACGCTATCGGCGCCGCTGGCACAGAGCCCGGCAGTGCCAAAGCCATGCAGCACATCGCCGTACCATTGGCTCCAGGCTGGGCGGCGAAAACGTTCAGCGCCATGGCTGCTCCCTACGCGCGACAGAAAGGTCGTCTATCAGTTCTGTTCGAAAGACGCACGATGAAGCCTCTGATCACTTCCGAAGCTTTCGTGCGAGCACTCGACGAACTCAAAGCGCTGTCAAAGCTCAATCCGGCAAGCTTGAACATGACGCCATCGGACATTTTGCAAGCGCTGGTCGATGGTCAACTGGCGGCGGGCATGACTTGGCCGACCTCCGCAGTATCCCCAACCTCTGATTCTGCAGCGGCGCAGACTTTGTTGATCCTTTCCCTTCCCGGAAGCAGTACTTACTTTGACGAATCGACGCAGTCGTGGGGCACACGGCAATCAAGCGAACCCAACGTTGTCGACTTACACGGGATGAAGGGACTATTAGCGTCCCAAGCCAAGCACAGCCGCCGTCCTCAATCGGCCACCGAATTTTTGAAATGGTTGCCCGAATCTTCCATCAGCCAAACGCTCTTCAGCGCTGATCAATCACGCGGCCCCTTCCGCACCACGCATCTTGGCGATACCAAAGCTTGGATCGGCGACCATTTTTCGCGGGAATTTGAAACGGCGTTTGAGGACCACCTCAAAAACGCCCATGACAAAGCGCTGATCATGACGCTGCCCAAAATCCTGCGGCACGGCGAATACTTAGAAATCTTGGACTCTGAGATCCGCGCCGCCCTTACGTCTGATCTTCCTTCCAAAACGACGTTGGAAAAAGTGGCCGCCGCTTGGGAAGCGCTCACCGAAGAGATCGGACGAAAAACTCAGTCCGATCTGTTACGACGAAACTCGAATTTTTGAGTTTCAGTGTGCAATGCATTTTTGAGCGGCAAGCAAGTAGGCCGTAACAAGCCGATAGGTGCAGTTACGGCAGGCCACCGAAACAAACGGCCCGTCTGAAGAAAGTCTCAACAAAGTCAACCACCAAACATCCGCTACGCCGGAACAGCGCCGACCCAATTTTCAAGATGGCTACGTTCTCATACCAGCAGCCGACTGAGAAATAGTTCCTGTTTTCTCAGTCCGGTCGACTCGGTCCGGCCTACTTGCTACTTGCTCTCGCCAGCCTACCGCCTCGCAGCTTCATATTTCTTTTTTTGATTTTTGTAGTACGCGTTCTCCGGTTCGATCGAAGCGGCACGGTTGATGATTTCGACTGCTTTATCGATGTCACCGGCGACGAAGTAACTTTCGGCCAGCGTATCAATAAATCCTGGACTGTTGGGACGAACTTTTATCGCCGTTTTGGCATGGCGAACGGCTGCATCGGCATGCCGTTTTGCGCAAGCCAGCGTCCACGCGTAGTTGTTGCAATGCGTCGCACTGGTGGGATACTCGGTCAGCAGTTCATGATAAAACTCCTTCAGCCGCTCCATCAACACGTCAGCCCTTTGTGTTTCTCCCGCGAGATCTAATTGGACAACGATCTTTTCGGCAACCGCCGGAGTTGCCGGGGAGCAATCAAGCAACCGTTTCAAAATACGATCCGCTTTCTCATAATCCTCCTCCACAACTGCTACCGTAGCGTCCAGCGTATGAGCCAAAATGGAACGAAGCATTAGTCGATCCGGTGTATAGGCACTACTGTTGGCCAATAAATGCATCTTTGCAAAGTTGGAGGCGGCAACAGGATCAGGTTTCTCCAATACTTGCCACCCTAGTCCGACCAACATATTCTGAGACGATATCGAACTCGTAGCAATCCGATAAAACAGACGATCTGCGATCAAATCGGCCCGTTCTTCGTCCAAATAAGCTTGATAGACCGCAGTAAAATCATTGTGGTAAACAAAGTCCGGCAGTACGTAAGCTTGAAACTTGAGCCGTTTTTCTTTCAACCTATTCCCTGCCAAACCGTAAGCCTGAGCCGCTTGCGATAGAGGTAAAGGACTCTTCGTCCGCTCGAACTCCTGCTCAAACATCATTGCAGCACCAAGGTAATCCTGCTGGTCAAAGAGTTCATTGGCGATCTGCTTGATCGCACGCACATCACCATTGATCGCCGCACGCTCCCGCCACTGTTTAGACTCAGGTCTTTGGTGATAAGCGTAAACCTGGCTGATCTTCCAACATTCGTCCGAGCCAAAACTATGTTCGATCATGGCAACGTCTGCATCAAGGCTAAAACTCTCGTTTGCTTGTTCGGGTCCGCTACGCGAGGGAACGTCAGATGGTTTCAGCTGATAGTTGACGATATGGGCCACGCGTTTTAACAGCTCGATACGATCGTCAATTTGGGGGGCGAGTTTTTGGTAAAGAAACTGGGCCACATCATGCTTGAATTCGAACAAGACGAACCGTTTCGCATGTGGAAGATCTAACGGCCGTTGCATCTCGACCAACCACTTTATCTGCATATTGCTTAAGCCCGCGTTTTCGATAAACTCCCAGAGCGCCTCCGCATCTCCATAGTCAGCCACCCGGCCTATCAAATCCAGTCGGTTGGTGGCCAATTCGTTGATCGGATATATCTGTTCATAAAGTTGTCGAATAAAAAGTATCGCCTCGCGTTCCAAACCCAATTCTGCAAACAGGTCACAGATACTCAGGTAATAACGGAGTGCGACATTTATCTCCTTGATCAATTGCCTGCGCAGATTGCGACCGCGCCCGGTGGAAAATTTGTCAGTCAACGTTTTTATTTCAGCCTGCTTTTTCTGAGCCCATTCTTGATGGCTGGTAAAATCGCGCCCCAAATTCAATTCATCCAAGATCAATTCATATTTGTTGACGACACTTAATAAGGCTACCGTATTTTCGTCTTCGCCGAACTCGATTCCTTTTTTGGCTTCTTCCCAATTCAAGGTTAACAAGTTGATCTGCTGCAAAATGGGATCGACGAGGAATTCAAGCTCGTCAACACCATCTTCGTCGCCTTGCAGATCTTCTTGCTCAGCAATTGATTTTTCGGTCACTCTCTCAACCGCGTCCAAGAAATCATCTTCCGATCCGCCCCAATACTTGACCATCGGGTACGTCATCCGGTTGCAGATCAAGTAGCTGTCAGATTCAATCGGCTCATCGTTCAATACGGCTCGATTGGCCAGCTCTTTCCAGTTACCCGACTCCATCAGGATTTGATTCTCGTAAGCAACAACCAAATCCGAATTACTGAATCGTTTTGCATAACGCAGCGCAGTATCGTACTTCTTCATTGCTTTCAACAATTCGATCAAGGTCGTCAACTGCTTCGGGTCAGCGAATTCAGAATCGTCAATCTCTTGTTTCATCTTGTCGATATAGACGTCCAACGTTCCCATCGTTTTGTGATACAACCCGCATAGATTGGGTTCGTATTTCCATGTCAGCTGATGCGAAAGAATCGCTTCGATGTCTTCCCATTGTTCTCTTTCACATAAGACCTTAATCAGCTGCTTTAAACGAATCTCATTAAAAATGTCCTCCGCTTGATCGGCCGGCATTTTCTCGATCATACGGAAGTACATGTCGTACTGGTCACTGCTTAGCAATTCACCTAGAAGTTGTTTGCGAGTCTCCAACTCCGCATGTTCGAAATTAATGATCGCATCAAACGTCTCTTTGTTCTTAATCGCCTCTCGACCAGCGGAGAGTAATTTCACCAAGTCACCCACGCGCCGATTTACTTCCGGATTCGACGACAGGGGCACCGACTCGAGCTCGGGAATAATCGCCGCGCCCTTCTCAAACAGCAATTTCGACGCGCGTTGGCGCTCAATGAAATCCTCCGAACCGAGCCGCTTCACCAGCGTTGCCACGGGAGTCTGGGCATCAGATGGTGATTGAGCGCAGGCCGAACCAGCGCCAAAAATCGAAATGGCGGCAATGCCAACCGCCAAACGCGCGACAGTAAAATTGAGAACCATGTTGCTTGCCGACATTTTCAATTGCCAGAAAAAAAAATAAGAAATCGCCTTACAGATTATATATCGGCGAAAGCTTTTCACGCAGGTGCGATATCAAATGCGACTGCGATAACGGGCTGCCAGTGACTCTTTCGCACAGTTCACCGGACGAATACCGTTTGCCAAACTGATGCACGTTCACATTCAACCAATCTTTGAGCGGAGTAAACACGCCCTCGGCGAACTGGCCGTGCAAATCGCCCAATTGATCGCCAGCGGCCGAAAATAGCTGGCTGGCGTAGAGATTACCCAGGGAATAGGTAGGAAAGTAACCAATCAAACCGGCGCTCCAATGCACGTCTTGCAACACACCGTCGCTATTATCTGCCGGCACGACGCCAAGGCTCTCTTGATACTTCTGATTCCAAGCCTCCGGCAAATCGTCGACCGACAACCTTCCGTCGATCAATTCCTGTTCCAATTGAAATCGAATAATGATGTGGAGGTTATACGTCGCTTCGTCCGCTTCGACGCGAATCAATGACGGTGCGACATGATTGATCGCGGCGTAAAACTGTTCCAGCGATACATCCGATAGCGCGGCGGGAAAATGCTCGACCGCGGCAGGAAAGAAGTGCCGCCAGAAACTCATACTGCGTCCGACAAGATTCTCCCAAAGGCGTGATTGCGACTCATGAATGCCTAAACTGCAATACTGGCCGGAGGGAAGTCCGTATTGATCCGATAGTAATCCTTGCTCATAGATTCCATGGCCCGCTTCGTGCAGCGTTCCAAAGAAAGCCGAACTGAAAAAGTTTTGGTCATAGCGCGTCGTGATGCGACAATCGTTGGGCCCCATTTCGGTACAAAAAGGGTGGTGCGTCACGTCTAACCGACCGCGATCGTAGTCAAAACCAATCTGCGCTGATGCGTCTAAGACAAATTTTTCCTGCGCTTCGATCGGAAACTGACGATGCAAAATATCTACAGGCGTTTTCTGCTCACTGCCTTTGATGGACTCAACCAACGGAACCAATTCCTGTCGCAAGCCTTCCAAGATCTGAGCCACTTCTGCCGTTTTCGCCCCCGGTTCAAATTCATCCAACAGCGCGTCGTAACGACAATCCGCAAACCCCACCGCGTCGGCTTGCTCTTGTTTCAATTTAATAATCGTTTTAAGTGCCGGGGCAAACTTGGCAAAATCGTTATCTCGTCGCGCTTCGACCCAAATTTGATGACCTTGCGAACACGCTCGCGCCAGTTCCTCGACCAGCCGCGCCGGAAGTTTGACTTGGCGCTCATAGTCCTTTTTCACTTGGACGATGGTACAGCCCACCACAGAACGCGGATCACTGGCTTCTTCGGAGTTCGAGAGTTCGTCGATCCATTGGCCCAGTCGCTTCTCCGTGCGCAGGCGATGCGTCTCGGCGGCAAAGTATGTCAACTGCGCGCTTCGATACGATCCTGCGCCTTCGGGAAGCTTAGTCTGTTGGTCCCACTCCAGGAGCGCGGAGGTCGATTGCAGAATCGCGATTTTCTTTAAGTGCGAACAAAGTTCTTCGTACGCTGACGGAGCTGACATATTCGAGTTGGTTTCTGTTTTTGATTCTTGGTGACTTCTATTTGGAGCTTCTTGCTCCTGGTCAACGGCAATTCGGTAGCCGCCGGTTCGTTGAGTTACGTTGCACAAACTTTAATCGCGTTTGCGGTATTGGTCGATCAATTCCTTAACGTGGTCTGGCTGAGGAATCCCCGTCACGAAAATCTCTAAACCACCTTGTCCCGCGCTGGAGATCCCAATCGATCCAACGTCCAGTACACGTTGAAAAAAAGTCTGGTCCAATTGTACGTTGCGAATGTCTTGATGCCAAACTTCGGTAATCGACTTCGACAACAGGCCTCGACGCAGGCGTGTGCGATCTTCGGTCACGGTTAAGGTTGTCCCCTTGCATTTGATAAACCAGATGGCAAAAACCACCAGCCCCACGCCAATCAAGCACAGCAAAACGGTGATCACGAACCAGACCGGTTGGTTACGAAACATCGACGGATGCGATTGGTAGAGCACTTTTTCTGAATTTTCGGCTGGGGAATCTGCGTTATCATTCATGGTGCGTAGGCATCGGATAAATTTGTTTTAGAATAAAACCGAGAAAACGTGGCCGTTGACTCGCCGAAATGGCGCATTTGGCTTTCAACGCCGATATTAAACTCTGAAGTACTGATCTAATTTGGCACCTTTGCGTGCTTCCATCAAGCCCCGCTGATCTATGGACCAACCCACTCAAGACGCGCTTCACATGCAACGCGCTATCGTAATCGCTTGGCAAGGGCAAGGTTTTGTCGAACCCAACCCCATGGTGGGTTG
>CALDEW010000355.1 GCA_937942355.1 uncultured Pirellulaceae bacterium
TGTCTAAATTTCTAAATTTCTAAATTTCTAAATTTCTAAATTTCTAAATTTCTAAATTTCTAAATTTCTAAATTTCTAAATTTCTAATTTCTAATTTCTAATTTCTAATTTCTAATTTCTGATTTCTGATTTCTGATTTCCGATTTCCGATTTCCGATTTCCGATTTCCGATTTCCGATTTCCGATTTCGAAATTATAAATTCCAAATTCGAAATCGCGTTTCTCAAACGCGCCTACTCCCACTCGATCGTTGCCGGCGGTTTGGAACTAATGTCGTAGCAAACCCGATTCACCCCGGAAACTTCATTAATAATCCGCGTCGACATCGTCGCCAACACATCGTAGGGCAGTCGAGACCAATCGGCCGTCATGAAATCGTCGGTGTTCACACAACGAATCACCAAAGCGTTCTCATAAGTCCGAGCATCGCCCATCACACCTACGCTTTGGACCGGCAACAGAACCGCGAACAATTGTGATGTTTCGCGATATAACCCGGCTTTCTCAATCTCTTCAATCACGATCGCATCGGCCTCGCGTAAAACCACCAACTTCTCTTCAGTGACCTCCCCCAAGCATCGAACTGCTAACCCCGGCCCGGGAAACGGATGACGCCAGACTAAATGCTCAGGCAAGCCCAACTCCACACCCAGCGCCCGAACCTCGTCCTTGAACAAATCGCGCAACGGTTCGATCAAATCGAAGCCTAATTCCTCAGGCAAACCACCCACGTTATGATGCAGCTTGATCGTTGCCGCCGGCCCGTCCTTTGCGGCTCCCGATTCGATCACGTCCGGATACAAAGTCCCTTGAGCCAAAAACTGCGCATCGTCAACCTTGTCTGCCTCGGCCTTAAAGCATTCAATAAACGTATGCCCAATTCGTCGGCGTTTCTCTTGCGGATCGGTCACACCACTGAGCGCGTCCAAGAACAACTTCTGCCCTTCGACAACATGCAAATCCGATTTGAAGTGATCGGTAAACTGCTCGACCACCACCGCCGATTCATTCTTTCGCAGCAATCCGTTATCCACCAAGATACAAGTCAACTGCTCTCCAATGGCCTTTGACAACAGCGCCGCAACGACCGATGAATCCACACCGCCCGAAAGCCCGCAGATCACCCGTGCATCGCCCACCTGTTGCTTGATCTGCTCGATCGTCTCATCAGCAAAGTTGGACAGTTTCCAAGTCCCCTCGCATCCGCAAATTTCATAGAGGAAATTACGAAGTAGAATATGCCCTTGAGGTGAATGGGTAACTTCCGGATGGAACTGTAAACCATAAACGGGCAGTTCGTTGTGCTTGATCGCAGCCACCGGGCAAGTCTCCGTTGCCGCCAGAGGAGTGAAATCAGAGCTCACCGATTGCACCTGATCACCGTGACTCATCCAGACTTCGGCCGTCTTGGGAAAATCATTTAGAAACGGGTCTTCACCAGTCAAAGTGCAAGTCGCCCTGCCGTACTCGCGCGTCGTCGTGCTGTCGACCTTGCCGCCCAGATGGTCACAAACCAATTGCATGCCATAGCAAATCCCCAACACCGGCAAACCCATTTCGAAAATGCCTGGGTCGCATTTGGGCGATTCCGTTTCGTAAACGCTGCTGGGGCCGCCGGAAAGAATGATCCCACTGGGACCATGCGATCGGATTTGCTCAGGCGTTATGTCGTGGCGAACAATCTCGCAGTAAACATTCTGCTCGCGCACTCGCCGCGCGATTAATTGCGCATACTGGGAACCGAAATCTAAGACCAGAATACGTTGGGAAGATGCGTTTTTCAAAAGATCAAATTTCTGCTTGGATGCAAAATCAAATCGCGTATTATACGAAACATTGCTTCCGCTTCCAGCCGCCAAAAATTATCCGCCCAAACGTTAAAGCTTCGCACCAACCCTGCGATCCCAACAGTCATTTGTCCTAAAATACCGCACTCACGAACCCTTTCAATCAAAGGTAAATTATCTACCTTAGATGCTTAGCCTGACAGCCAAATTACAACAATACAAGGTAAACCTCGGATGCATTTCCAAAATGGCTTTGCTCAAAGTACACATTTCATCTCGATCATCCTATGCATTGTGTTTTTGTCGCTCACAGATTTTTCCCCGGCCCAGACCGCGGGCGACGATGGGCGTGCTCCGGAATACCAGACGCCGACGATCAACGGACGATACCGTTTACGACCGTTATGGAAGATCCACGCTACATCCCTTTTTACGATAAAGAAAGATTCACGCAAAAGGTGCCTTACAACGGCAATCCAACCGACGCTTTCTACGTCGACATGCTCAGATAACTTGACGGAATCCGATAACCTGACCGTCAATATTGACTACGGACAGATGGGGGTTGGAGGTGATAACTCGTGGACCGAAAAAGCATTGCCATTGGAGAAATATCGCTTGAACGAGCGTTCAATCAAATGGACAATCAAACTTTCAGCCCAATAACCAAGACCGCGGTTGGTTAGTTGCGCGGCTGAAATGCGGTAGCATTACCACCGGGAGGTTAAGGCTCCGCCCGCAACCTCCCGATTTCTGCCCCCGCATCTCAACAACACACTCCATACCATGGGCTATCGCTACCTTTCCGATTGCGTCGACGATCTGAAACGCAACGGCCATCTGATCGTCGTCGATGATCCGGTCGATCCCAATTTGGAGATGGCCGAAATTCATAGGCGCGTCTACGCTTCGGGTGGACCGGCGCTGCTGTTCACATCGCCGACCGGTTGCCAGTTTCCGATGTCATCGAATCTTTTTGGGACGCTCGAACGGGCGCGATACATCTTTCGCGATACGTTCGAAAACGTGCAACGTGCGATCGGGCTGAAAGTTCACCCCGAAGAGGCACTCAAGAACCCGCTGAAGTACTGGAAGGCTCCCTTCATCGCTTGGCAGATGCAACCAAAGTTGCTTCGCAAAGGCGGCAGCGGTAGCGTCATCGAAAATGAGATCGCGCTCAATCAACTTCCGCAATTAAAGTGCTGGCCCGACGATGGGGGAGCCTTCGTCACGCTACCGCAGGTCTACTCCGAAGACGTTCGCAATCCGGGGTTGATGAAGTCCAACATGGGCATGTACCGGGTTCAAATTTCTGGCAACGAATACGATCCCCTTTCCGAAGTCGGCATCCACTACCAGATCCATCGCGGCATCGGCGTTCAGCACAAGGCCGCCAATGAGGCCAACAAACCGTTTCGCGTAAACGTTTTTGTGGGTGGTAATCCCGCGATGACGGTCGCCGCGGTGATGCCGCTGCCTGAGGGGATGAGCGAATTGACATTCGCTGGAGCGCTGGCCGGGCACCGCATTCCCATGATCCGCCAAACCAACGCTGCTTCCATTTACGCCAGCGCCGATTTCTGTATCTCCGGAACGATTGAACCGACACGTACCATGCCCGAAGGCCCCTTCGGAGACCACCTAGGCTACTACAGTCTAACCCATCCTTTCCCCGTGATGAAAGTTGATAAGGTTTACCATCGCACGGGCGCGATTTGGCCATTCACTGTCGTCGGGCGGCCTCCGCAAGAAGACACCGTCTTCGGCGAACTGATCCATGAACTGACCGGCCCCGTGATCCCCACCGTTTTGCCGGGCGTGAAAGAAGTCAACGCCGTCGATGCGTCCGGCGT
>CALDEW010000356.1 GCA_937942355.1 uncultured Pirellulaceae bacterium
ATGCTGCTACGAGCCTCCAATGCGGTTGGGTACACGAACTACCCCGACAATGTTGTGCAAGCCTTTGTCAAGGAAACGGCGGACGCGGGGCTGGATGTTTTCCGCGTCTTCGATGCGCTTAACTGGACGCCCAATATGAAGGTTGCAATGGATGCGGTATTGGAAACCGGCGCAATTTGCGAAGCATCCATCTGCTACACCGGAGACATTCTCAATCCCAAGCGGACGAAGTACGATCTGAAGTACTACGTGAACCTGGCCAAAGAGCTAGAAAAAATGGGCGCTCACATCCTGGCCATCAAGGATATGGCTGGACTTTGCAAACCCGATTCGGCGGCCCTACTGGTCAAAACGCTCAAGCAGGAAGTCGGCATTCCCATCCACTTCCATACGCACGATACGGCCGGTATCCAAGCCGCATCGATCCTCAAAGCCGCCGAAAATGATCTGGATATTGCCGATGCTGCAATGGCACCGATGTCCGGCAACACGTCGCAGCCGAACTTGAACACGATCATGGCATCGCTGGAGTTCTCCGACCGAAAAACGGGATTGGACCAAAGCGCCCTTGATGAGATCGCCGAGTACTGGCGTTGTACGCGCGAGTTTTATGCTCCGTTTGAATCGATGGTGTTGCCATCGACGGCAGATTTGTACAACCACGAAATGCCCGGCGGCCAGTACACCAATCTATTCGCTCAAGCCCAAGCCTTGGGTTTGGCCGATCGCTGGTCCGAGGTCTGCAGCATCTATGCTGACTGTAATCAATTGCTGGGCGATATTGTCAAAGTAACGCCCACGTCCAAAGCGGTCGGTGATCTAGCATTGTTTTTGGTGGCCAACGATTTCACCACGGATACGGTGCTGGACGAATCACGTGAATTTGCGTTCCCTCAATCGGTGATTGATCTGGTCGGGGGCATGATGGGCCAACCGCCGGGCGGTTTCGACCCGAAACTGATCAAACGCGTGCTGCAAGACAAAGAACCGGTCGTGGGTCGCCCCGGCGAGACTTTGCCGCCGGCAGATTTTGAGGCTGCCGGAAAAGAGGTCGCTGAATTCCTTGGCCGCGAACCGACGCAACGCGAGATCGTGACGTATTTGCTCTACCCCAAAGTCTACAAAGACTACGTCCTGCACTATAAGAAGTACGGCAAAGTCAGTGTTATCCCGACGCCATACTTCTTCTTTGGTTTAGAGCCCGAAGAAGAGTTTACCGTTGTGATCGAAGAAGGCAAAACGCTGATCGTCAAATTCCTGACCGTCGATGGCGGCAACGATAAAGGTAGCCGCACGGTCTACTTTGAACTCAACGGGCAACCGCGCGACACATCCATCATTGATCGGTCGCTGGATAACGTAGCCGTATCGCGCGCCAAAGCAGATCCCGGCAACATGAAACACGTCGGATCGACTATGCCGGGTATGGTCGTCACCGTCGCGGTTGAGGTCGGTGATAAGATCGTCAAGGGCCAGAAACTGATCACGCTCGAGGCGATGAAGATGGAAACAACCGTCAACGCCGAAGTCGATGCCACGGTCGCCAAGATAAACGTGTCCGCTGGCGTACAAGTCGAAGCGGGTGATTTGATGATCGAGCTGCAATAGCGACGCGAGAAATTATCAGCGCGGAGAACAAAACACTAATCTTCACTAATCAGCACTAATTGTTTTCAAAACTTCAGTTTTGACTCGTTGATACCTATTAGTGTCGATTAGTGAGAATTAGTGTTCCTTAAACGGTTTACTTTTTCCGGTGCCAATTGTCTAAAACCGCCTCAATCAACCCATCTGATCTACAATCATTGGTCAGCGACACGTTTCTACAAAGCGTTGTCCATCTTAGTGAGACCGATTCTACCAACTCGCGCGCCGTTGACCGGCTGACGGCAGAAGATCCGGTTCTGTCACCTTGTTTAATCTATGCCGAAAATCAAACGGCAGGGCGAGGCAGGGGAGCTAACCAATGGTGGTCGGCGGACGGCAGTCTTACGTTTTCGATCATTGTCGACTTCGACAAAATTGCGTTCTCTGTAGAACACAGGCCCTTGCTTCCGCTGCTGACGGGCATGGCAATTTTACAAGCCAGTCAATCGTTGCTGCCTGATAGTGAATTCGCGCTCAAGTGGCCCAACGATGTTTTCTTGTCCGGTCGCAAGCTGGCGGGCATTCTGATCGAAGTCCCGTCTCAATCTTCTCACCAAGCGGTGATCGGCGTGGGCCTGAACGTCAACAACCGTTTTGCTAACGCCCCGGAAGACCTGCAAATCACAGGCATCGCGTTGTCCGACGTTTCAGAAACGGATTACAACCGATTTGAAGTTCTACGAACCTTCATTCATTGCTTCGAGGACTTGGTCAAATCATTCGCCGCCGGCAAAAGTTTCCTCGACCAATGGCCTCGTCATTGCTTACTGACCGGCAAAGAAGTCACCCTGCAAACCGGATCGACAGAAGTCACCGGACTCTGCCAAGGCGTCGACACAACCGGAGCGTTATTGCTTGACGTTGGCGATCAGCGGCAACGATTCTTCGGCGGCGAGATAAAGTCATGGAACTAATCACTGGTTAGCCGTTTACACAACAAAGTCTGAGCATAAAGGACTCCGCGCGGCTAACCCTGAAGCGCAATAGGGATTGCAAATTGGCAACCCTAAACAGGTTTGATTTTCCGAAGCAACTTCTTGTTGTTGCCATTTTGTGGTAACCAAAAGCAATTTTCCAATGTTACAATAGTTCCTTTCTCACCGTTGCTGGACCTCACCGGTTGCGGCACATCTATTGTCTTTTCGATTGGTCGTTGACGTGCGCTACTTGGTACTGATGATATGCTCCATCGTCCTCATAATGACCTTTTGCCCATTAGGGTTTACTCAAACCTCTCCGGACTCCTCGTCCGCATTGGCAAAAACAGGCTCGATCGAGACTGTGGCAGAACCCGTACTTGATTCTTCGAATGATGGAGTTGAGGCAGTTGAGGTAAGCAAGTTCGGTGCATTGATACACAAGCTCCGTCAAGGTGGGATAACTGTCGTCATCCAAATTCTGCTTTCGGTCATCGGCATGGCGGTCGCTCTGGAGCGCATCGTGAACTTGCGAAGTGGTGCCCTTGTTCCGCCAAAACTTGCAGCCGAAGCAGATCGCCTGTGGAAGCTTGGCAAGCATGATCAGATCGTTGAGATCTGTCGAGAAGACGGCAGTCTACTTGGAACCGTAATAGAAGAAATCGTCCGTCACCGGTCAGCGGGCCATCAAGTCGCATCGCAAATGGCTGGCGATGCTGCCGCTCGCGAGATCCGGCGCCACATGCAACGTTTATTTCCGATCGCGTTAGTGGCAACGCTCGAACCGTTATTGGGACTGCTGGGCACGATGCTGGGGATGATAGGTGCTTTCGAAACAGTCGCCGTCGCTGGGTCGATGGGAGACGCATCCATTCTCGCCGATGACATTGCCAAAGCACTGGTAACAACGGCCGTGGGGCTTGTCATTGCAATTCCCGCCGTGTTTATCTACCAGTATCTGAAAAGTCAGATCGGTTTTGGCAGCGCCACACTTGATCAAACTGGCAGCCGCTTAATCAGTAGCTGGATGATACTCGATGAACACGACGACATTGAAAACACGGACAATTCCAAGCCAGTTACAGCAAATTCTCCGTAAGCAATCAACAAACACGGACCTGAAGACATGAGAACTGAAATTTTTGAAGAGGATTCTGTCGAGCCTCAGATGGCCCCGTTGATTGACTGCGTGTTTCTGTTGCTGATCTTTTTTCTGGTTGCGACGACATTAAAAAAGTTGGAGCGTCAGTTACCGGTCGACTTGCCGCCGGCCGTTCAAGCCAACGAGGTTGCGACGAATCCAGATACTCTGGTGATCGCCGTTGACGTCAATGGCCGAACGTATCTGGATGGGAGCATCGTCACGCCAGGAGTTTTCCTGCGGCAACTCGATGACCTCGCGGACACAGCGACAGAGCGCCCCGTTCGTATCGACGCGGACCGGGGCACCGCATTTGAGCATGTTGTCAGAGTGCTTGAAGCTTGTAATGTTCGCAGCATTGCAAACGTGGCGGTCCACGTGGCGGACATGAATAAATAACATAGGTTCCTATGAACAACCGACAGCCGAATTCGATCGAGCCAAAGTCT
>CALDEW010000357.1 GCA_937942355.1 uncultured Pirellulaceae bacterium
CGAGGGCGCGAAGATTTGCTGGACACAAAAATCAAGGCCGCCGACCACTGCGAAGAGCTTGGCATCAACACCGTGCCGACGATGACGCTGACGCGCGAAATCAATGACGACGAAGTTGGGAAGTTTATTCAGTGGGCGTCCTCACGTCCCCGCAGCATACGCAAAGTGATGATTCAACCGGCGATGTATTCGGGCCGCTACGATAATCCGCGTTTAGTCCAGCGGATGACCGTAGCCGATGTCGTTGAGGAGATTTGTCAGCAGACGGATAATGTTTACAGCGCTGAAGATTTTACACCGATTCCGTGTTCTGATCCCAACTGTTTTAGTCTGGGCGTCGCGGTAAGAACCGCAAATGGTCTCAATCCAATCTCGCGGTACCTGCCGCGATACCAACAGTGGGCAAACCCCGCCAATCAGCAAATGTTGGCGGCAGTTTCGGATACCTTTGACAGCGCCGGCAGTTTTGCGGATCTGATGGGCAAAGTCGTTGCCAGTGATGCGCTGGCAGAGCTGGATGATGCGGCATTGGATGCACTGCTTGATATCGTCGAACAACTCCCTCAGGAGGCCGCTAACAGTCACGATCCACACGATTGGAACGGAATGTTTGCGATCGGAATCAAGCCGTTTATGGATGCCTATTCTTATGATCAAGACCGCATTGATAAGTGCTGTGTTCATATCATTTCGGCTGACGGGACGCCCGTTTCTTTCTGCGAATACAATGCCATCAACCGGCCAACGGGGAACCTCTAATGACTGACTCAACCGATTCCAGTGAAAACAGTCACGATCAATCTACGGCGATGTGCTGTGCACAATTCTACGAACAGGACATCGTTCAAGAACTGATGGGTGGAAGTTACCATCCCGGTGGTGAAGATCTGTCACGGACGCTTGTCCAGCGATTGCAGCTACAGCGGAATCAAAATGTCTTAGACGTCGCGTGCGGTGTCGGCACCACAACGCGAATGATGGCTGCGGAGTTCGGGCTCAATGCGACTGGGTTAGACTTTGGCGAAGTGAACATTAAAAAGGCACGGGCTTTTCCTGTAACGTCCGGGAACGATGCCGCAGAGACATCATCTGATTGCTGTGGACCAGGGGAAACGTGTGGCGATCCCAACGATGGTTTGGTTTCGCTCGCTACCACTGTTGCTGGCGATGCAGGTTCTGATACTGCAGGGCCCGTCCGATTCGTACAAGGGTCAGCCGACGCGCTGCCGTTTGACGATCAGTCGTTTGGTGGCGTTACGTGCGAATGTGCCGTCAGCACGTTCGCTCAGCAGGAACAGGTGGCTGCTGAGTTCTTTCGCGTTCTCAAACCTGGTGGCGTTTTTGGCATGACCGACATGGTGCTCAACGGTGATCTGCCGGCCGAGTTTGCTGAAAAAGTTGCGCCGTGGACGTGTATGGCCAAAGCGATGCCTGTCGTGGGATACCAAAGGTTGATGGAGTCGGCTGGGTTTGAGCTGTTGGTCAGCGAAGACCACTCTCAATCGCTGCTGGAACTGGCCAAAGATATGAAACGCAAGCTTGTCATGGCAGGGTTGGGTAAAGCCCTTGGCGGGTTGCCCGATATCGGAATGAGCTTTAGCGCAATGAGGTCGATGCTGGCTCAGGCCACGGCGTTGGTCAACGGGGGAAAAGTCCAGTACGGTTTATTGGTGTTTAGAAAACCCGCTTAGGTTTTCGGCGCAGCGATTCAAAGAGCGTTGCGACATTGTTTCTTAAACAAGTTGAATCGCTGCCCGCATGAAACGACTAACCCGAGAACTGTGCTTGGTGGGATTGTGGTTGCTGACCTTCCCGTTGGTGGCCTACGTTTCAACGCTGCCAGCCCAAAGTTTTCGCAACGAAATTACCGAATGGGGAAATGCGGCGACGCCTGAATACCAAGCGTTTTGTGATTTTAGAAAACAATTCGGGGCCAATGAATACGTCACGGTCACTTGGCCGGGGTGTAATCTTGACGACGAACGCATTGATGAAGTAACCGATCGGATTAATTCGGAGCTTGCCGGTTCCGTTTCACAGGTTTCCAGTGGTCGAGAGGTCTATTTAAATCTTGTTGCGAAAGCACGTTTAAGCCGATCTGAGGCGCTCAAACGTCTTCAAAACGCGTTTGTTAGCAAAGACGGGAACCGGACTGCTGTCGGCGTGCGTCTTTCCGAATCGGGTCGTGCAGACCGAGCGTCAGTGATCGAAAGTCTGACGAGTATTCTTCGGCGTAGCGGCGTGCAACCAACGGATGCATCTTTCGCCGGGCTCGGGTACAGCCTCTATATGATGGACAAAGAGGGGCTTACGTCGCCCTTTCGTATGGTTCCGCAGATCATGTTGTTGGCGTTTGTGCTGACCGTTGTTTTCGTACGTCGTTTTTGGCTGGCCTTATTCATTAACGCTTTGGGGGCATACACGGGCTGTCTTTCGTTCAACTTCATTTACGCCTCGGGCGTGAGTATGAATGCGATCCTGTGGCCGATGCCGACGTTGACGATGTTATTGACGGTGTCTGCGGCGCTTCATTTTTTGGGATATTTTCGCAAAGCTTTAGAGGAAGCAACCTCGGAGATGCCTCGCCCGGTCAGCGAAACAGTCGCCGATTCCCAGAGTTGGTTCCGGGGTGTTGTTTCGACCGCCAGACGGCATGCGATGCTACCAGTTTTCTGCTGCACCCTGACGACCGCCTTAGGGCTATTGTCGTTGCAGTTTAGTTCTAGTGCACCTGTGCGGCAGTTTGGTTTGTTCGGGGCGCTGTCGATCGCAGTGGCTAATAGTTTGCTGTTGATCATTTTGCCAGCCTTTTTAACGTTGATGGGTCATCCTGTTACCCGAACCTCTCCGCGCCGAAGTGTCCTGCCAACATGGATGTCGTGGCGCGGATTATCGCGCGGAACGTTTATTTTGCGTTGGCCAATTATCGTCCTGTTTTTCGTGACACTAGGTTGGATGGTTTTAGGCGTGCCCAAAATTCGCACCGGCAGCGATCTTGCCAACTTCTTTCCCAACCAACACTCGGTGCTCGTTGA
>CALDEW010000358.1 GCA_937942355.1 uncultured Pirellulaceae bacterium
CCGAGCACTCTAACTAATAGTTCGTTTGGGCCTTGTTCATCTAAATAGCCGCCGGTTGCGTTGGAATTGCTCATCGCCAGCGCCTGTTCCACGTCGTGCAGCGTAACCCCAAACTTAAGTAACCTCTCGGGTGAAATCAGCACCTGATACTGCTTCCGATCGCCGCCCATCACGAAGACTTGAGAAACGCCGGGGATGGTTAGCAACCGCTGGCGGATTGTCCAGTCTGCGATGGTCCGCATTTG
Source organism: uncultured Pirellulaceae bacterium (assembly GCA_937942355.1). Taxonomy (GTDB): domain Bacteria; phylum Planctomycetota; class Planctomycetia; order Pirellulales; family Pirellulaceae; genus Mariniblastus. The sequence goes on from CALDEW010000358.1 coordinate 246, forward strand.
CATCGGCGACGTGCGCGTGTGGACCGAAAGCGCGCTTGTCGAACCCGTCACAGGCACAATCGCAAACCAGTTGTCGGTTTCACGATCGCCAACCATCCATTTTCGGTTACGTGATTGAACGCGGATGTCCAAATTATCTGATAGACGATGCCCGTTGGTTTTGAACGCATCGTGCAGACGGTTGGGAAGCCGGCCTGCGTTAAGTAGATTTAGGTTTGCCGTGTCAGCGATGTCGAGTTCAAACAGTTGATTGTCGGAGCGCGTTTCGCTGACCATGCCAACCATCGCGATCTGACCCATGATCGACGAAATCGGTGCCAGTTGGGGGCGCACGTCTGCTGGCAATTGTTCAGCCACGACCGCCAAACGCTCCGCAACGACCTGCCGGTCGTTATAGATGTCCGTTCCCCAATCGAATTCGACATGGATCACCGAAAGCCCGACGCCAGATGTCGATCGAACCGCTTGAACTCCCGAAGCCCCGTTGAGCGCCGATTCGATCGGGAAGGAGACCAGCGTTTCCACTTCCTCGGGCGCCAGACCATGAGCCTCGGTCATGATCACGACGCGCGGGCGGTTGAGATCGGGAAACACGTCGATGGGCAGCTGCGTCATCTGCCAGCCGCCATACAGCAGCAGAAACGTCGCGATCGCTGCCACCAACATTCTGTTATGCAGGGCGAAGCGGATGATTCCGTTGAGCAATGTCGAGAGCATGAATTGGCGGCGGTTCGGTCGAGAGGTTTGAGAGATGGTCACCTTTGAGGAATATCTGCTGTCCGCATCAATGAGTGTGTCCGGCGTGAGGATCGACCGGACCGGCGGCAGAATTCTTCAACGCCAGATGCATATCAAAGGCGGCAGTCATTGCGATCACGCTGCCAACTAAACGGACGTCTCGTTTGACGACGATGGAGTTTCTGTCTCGATACAACACGCTCACATCGACTCTGTCAAAGTGGTCGCCGTTCTGTTCAAAGACAAACGAGTTGGGGCCGTCGATCACAACAGCCTCCGCTGGAAGCACAAAGTTGTTTTTGAAAACTTCATCGGTCCTTAGCGCTACCTCCATACGTTGCCCGGGGCGATATTTCCAACACACAAAACTATCGTTGCTAATTTTGTCGGTTATCTTTTCATTGGGCAGCAGCAGGTAAAACTTCAAAGATCGCGAAACTGGATCGACTTGGTCGGCTACGCTATGGACGGTTAGTTCCAAAGGATCTTTAGACGCGTCGCTGGCATAGAAGGGAGTAACTTTAATCTTCGTTTCCTGCGCTGCGGTTTGGAACAGGCTCTGCGCATCATCCTCGAACGCTTGCCCTTCAACAAAAAGTAAACTGTGATCGGCCAGTACGGCCAAACGGTGGCCTGCTTCGACAATAGCGCCGCGACTGACCTCCAGCTTGCGAAGGTGGTAAGCGCTATTGCTGCCAACCTCGGAGTCGGCAAAGGGCGGCGCGACCACGGTCACGGTGCGTAAGAGTGCGCGTTTTGCTTCAATGGTGGCGATCTGCGATGGAGACAAACCGTGCAAGAGCAAACTTTGCCGAAGCCCTTCAACTCTTTCGCTTTCTTCTTCATATTTGTACTGTTGAGCGATGATGCGATTGCCTGCGATAATCTCAGAACCGATGGCTTGCAATCGCTCGAGTTCTTTCTTTTGGGTCGCTTGATGATGGAGATGTTCCAAGAAATTAGTTTGCGCCGTGACGACATCTTCGTGCGTCAGTCGTAGTTCGAACAAAGGTTGTCCCGGTTGAACCGAATCGCGTTCAACGGCCAGAACTTTTGTGACCACGCCGGTGACAGGCGCCGGAACATGAACCAGCGATCGGCCGGGGCGCTCTACCACCATCGCCGGAACGTTTTTGGTTGGTACAAAATCTGATGCTTCGACGGTTCCGGTGATCAGTCCTATGTTAGCCCACGCCTCGCGCGTTAACTTAATTGAATCAGGATTCCCGTCGCCGCCCGAGTCATCATGAGCCACGTGGCCGGTGTCGTCAGAGTCGTGCGTGAACATATCCGAGGTATGTTCGACAGCTTCGCCGGGAGACTCGTTTTTTAAATAGGCGACAGCGCGGTGGAACTGAGGAATCCAAAGATCTCGGCCTCCGTAAAGCGCGACGGCGCACACGACCAGAACCATGATTCCAATCAATCGATGATCGAGGCGCGGTTGAGGGTTGGGATGGGTAGACATAGCTGGCGAACTCCGATGCTTCACCGAAACATCAATGGCTGTGACGAAACAATGACGAATCGGTGGACTTGGAATTGAATCGACCGTTAAAGAAGTCGAACGTGAAATACAACTCTTGGTAATATACGTTTAGGAGAACTTCCGATCAGATGTTCGTATTGTAGGGTGACGCCATCGGTGATAGCTGAGAATTTAAGACGATGTTACCGCCTGTACGGATCACAGAAATTTTATAGGATTTGGCATCCGTTTAAATTTACCGGTGGATGGATGAGTGACCAGCGCTGTTGTTGGTTGCTTGTGCGTTAATTCGGTCAAGATTGAGTTCGTGGGGCCGGTTCCCACCGGCATTTTTGGGTAAAGGTGGAGCGCGGCCGGTAGGAACCGGCCCTACAATCTATCGCGATCGAAGAGATTGTGTTTGAACCATTTGCAGTTTAGGTTTCCTCCGTCTCCATGTCCAATGCTGCTTTATCAGTTGTCCCTTTGAAACGCGCATGAAATCTAAAATCGGAACCATGGCGTTGGTCTATTGCGTATTCTTTTTGTCGGGAATGGCAGCGCTGATTTACGAAATTTCTTGGTCGCGGCAAATTGGTCTGCTGTTTGGTCATACGGTACAAGCCGCATCGACCGTGTTGGCCAGCTATTTTGCGGGGATGGGGTGCGGATACTGGCTGGGTGCAAAACTTGCCGGTCGCGTGCGGCCGCTGGTGGGGTACGCTTGGGCCGAGTTTCTGATCGGGGTTTGGGCGGTTGCGATTCCGTGGTTGGTTGGCGTGTCTGAATCAGCGGCGTTGGCACCGTTGCTTTCTGATCCCGATTGGGTTTGGCAAACGTTTGTTCGCAGCGTCTTCAGTTTTATGTTGCTGCTGCCGGCGACGATTTCGATGGGAGTTACATTGCCATTGATGGCCGAATTTTTGGCCGATGCGTGCGACGGAGACCAACCTGCCAGCCAGATCACAATCGCGTACGCGCTCAACACGCTGGGCGCATTAGCGGGAACGGTACTCGCCACGTTCTTTCTGCTGATCAACTTCGGCGTGTGCGGTAGCAGTTATCTTGGCGTCGCGGTTTCGATTCTGTGCGGGGTCTTGGCCTTGTTCCTGTCGCCACAAACAAAGGCATCGACACAAATACCTGGAAATCCCCAACGGTCGTTCGATTCGAATATTAAAGTCTCCAAACCAACCATGCTCGCCCTGTTGCTTGCGTTCATTTCCGGTTTTGGAACTTTGGCGTTGCAAGTTCTCTTCACGCGCATGTTTGCGCTCGTTTTTCATAACAGTACCTACACCTTCGGCGTCGTCGTTGCCGTGTTCTTGGCGGCGCTGGCTGGTGGAGCAGCCTTGGCCTCAATACTGCAGCGGTATATGTCCGCGCAGCGCCTTGCAGGTTTCTCGACGAGCATTGGCTCCATTTTAACGATCGTCGCCGTCATTGTTTTCGTGCAGCATACACGGCTTAAGTATTTTTCATCAGGAACGTCGTTTGTTGAATATATCATCGGAGCGTTTGGTTTGGTGGCATTGTCGATTGGGCCCGCCATCGTTTGTTTAGGAATGTTGCTGCCGTTAGTCTGGTCGATGGCGGGCGTGGGGCGGTCCGCTGGCAAGGTGGTGGGGCTGCTGACGTCTTTAAATACTCTTGGCGCCGCTGCGGGCGCGTTGGCGGCGAGTTACCTTCTTTTGGTCTACGTTGGACTTTGGCAGTCCATTATTTTAATTGCTGCGATGTTTCTCTTGTGTTCGATCGTTTTAATGTTGAATTCGAATCAACGGAAACTGCCAGTCACGTTTACCATTGCATTTGCCATTTGCGCTGTCGTTGGCCTGCGCAGTCCAATCGACGCTGAGTATGGTCGCGAAAAACTGGGCGAACAGATTATCAAGCGATTTCAATCACCCTACGGTTGGATCGACGTGGTCAAACTCAAGGAATCATCGGCTCACAAGATCCGGCAGAACTTGCACTATCGTTTCGGACGCACCGGCAGCAACGTGCGCGAGTTTCGGCAGGCTCACATCCCGTTGTTTCTTCATCCCAATCCGCGCAGCGTTCTATTCCTAGGATTGGGCACGGGACTAACCGCAGGCGGAGCTGTAAATCATACAAATTTGGAGTCCATCGAAGCCGTTGAGCTGATCCCCGAAGTTGTAGAAGCGGTACGTATGTTGGCTGAATTCAATAACAACATCGTTGACGATCCCAAGTCCATGGTCTACGTCGATGACGCGCGGCATCACTTGTTGGCGACCGACAAACGTTATGACGTCATTGTCTCCGACCTGTTCGTGCCATGGGAAAGTGAATCAGGATACCTGTACACGGTCGAACATTACGAAGTGGCGTTGAAGCGATTGAAAACGGACGGTTTGTTCTGTCAGTGGTTACCTCTGTATCAGGTTGGCGGAGTTGAGTTTGAGTCGATTGCTAACGGGTTTGCGAAAGTGTTCCCCCACACGACCCTATGGTGGGGACAGCAGAGCAATCGAAAACCTGTCCTTGCACTGGTGGGCAGTCAGTCGCCGATTCAATTGGATGCGGAAGCACTTTCGGTTCGCATGGAAGCAGTTAATGAGCAACGACGTGTGATTGATCCGCATGTCGCTTCGGTCCAGCGGTTGTTTCAGCATTATGCGGGAGATTGGGTTGTCACATCTGAGGCCGGCTTGAACACGGATGAGTTTCCTCGGGTTGAGTTTCTCACGCCGGTCAGTAATCGAAATCGTGAGCTTTTAAGCGGTGCGAATTTCGAAGAGTTTTATGAGCAGAAAATGCGTGACCTCCCAGATGTTGGAGCACGTGTCGAGGGGCTGGAGAGTGACCAAACGACGGACCAAATTCGTGCGAAGCAACGATTGGTGTTGTTTGGTGGCAAACGTTGACGACGCTATCAGTTTCGTTTAATCCGTTTGTAATGTAGTTTTAATGGGACCTGGTCCATTTGTTTAGGAAGAAGCATTAAATGACCTGCCCCCTTTTCAGATGCTCCTTTTCAGATGCCGGCCGGATAGGTTTGGGGGCACAAGTTGGTTGGTCGGATAGGTTCGGTAATTTGGGTCGCGTGTGTTTCATTGAGTTGCTTTTAAAACGCATCCGCTGGTTCGGAAGTTAAGGTTGCACGCGGTGGAGTTCCTGATTTGTCCGTCGGAGGATGAAGACAGCTGTGGCAAAAAATCAACACATTCGTGGCAGCGAGTAAAAACGACGCCAGCTCTGCTTACGAAACGAGAAAATAATGCCAGCTCAAAAAAATTAGCACGCGCGGGGAATATTTCTGACATAGGCTTCCTCTGGAGCGGAGCGGTCGGTGAATTCGGTTTCGTCGACCTGAATTGCCCTTAAACATTAGATGATGAAGCCCTCAGGATCTGAGAGATGAAGAGAAGAAAAAGTAACCGCGATTTTCAATACGGCAGCTTAGAGCAGCGGCAAGTGCTTACAACCAATCCGGTAGTCTCTTTGGCAGCAGGTGTTATCGATATTCAGGGTACGGAATTGCGAGACATTGTGCGCGTCGTTGAACGCGCCGATTCGGTGCACGTGCTTGTTCAGGCGCAAGGCCAAGCCTATGACGCGCATCGGTTTGCCGCTGAGGACGTCAGCAGCATCTACTTCGCCGGCGGAGATGGCGACGATCTCTTCGTCAACCGTACGTCAATCTCTTCGACCGCATACGGTAACAACGGAAACGACTGGTTGCTTGGCGGCAGCGCCGATGACGTTCTTCGAGGCGGATACGGCAATGACAACATACGCGGATTTGCGGGGGATGACAGCCTGCACGGCGACCACGGCAACGACCGCCTTAACGGGCAGGAAGGCAACGACCGCTTGTTGGGTTGGTTCGGCGACGACGTCCTCATCGGCAGTAGCGGTGACGATTATGTCTCTGGCTACCTCGGCGACGATATTCTCTTTGGCGGTGACGGCAGTGATCGCTTGCATGGGCACGAAGGCGATGATTTTCTGGCTGCCGGAGCTGGCGATGATTTCCTATACGGTTGGATTGGAAATGACCACCTCTTTGGAGGCGCCGGTAACGATTACGTTTCTGGCTATCACGGCAACGACATCCTAGCCGGCAACGATGGCGATGACATCATCAAAGGTCACGAAGGCAACGATCGAATCTTTGGTGGTGACGGCGACGACGATCTCTACGGCTGGAAAGGCGTCGATCGCATCAACGGCGGCAACGGTAGCGACGAACTTTGGGGTGGCAGCGAAAACGACATTCTCGCAGGAGCCGCTGGTGACGACATTTTGCACGGCGACCACGGTGATGACACACTTTACGGTGGCGAAGGCGAAGATATTCTGGTCGGTTACTACGGCAATGACCGGCTGATCGGTGGCGAGGGAACGGACATGCTGTGCGGCGGCCACGGGGAAGACAGTTATGTAGGAGTTAACTCTCAGGACGTTGGTTACGACCCCGACGGAGAGTTTAGTCTGACTCCTAACGTAGACCAAGACAATGTCATCGACGAAGAGGTTTGGGATGAACTGGAGCCCATGATCGAAGACTACCGTGAGTACTCTGAGGAATTGGCTACCTTGCACGACCTCGCGACGATTGAGGCCAGTTTGGGTGATGTCGATGAGTTGATTAATCCGATGAACTTGTTGGTCAACGGCAGTTTCGAAGACAATGCGGTGACGCGCGTCTGGGGCGTCTTTCAGAATTTGCCGGGATGGCAGACCAACAGTGGAGAGGGGATCGAAGTACAGCGGATCCATAATCGAGCCTTCCATGGAAACGCCATTGTCGAACTCGACAGCCACGACTTTGGTGGCGAGGCGTTGGGAAGCAATAGCGGCATGTTCCAAGACGTCGTCACGACCGACGGTGTTGCGTATAAGCTTAGCGTACAGTATTCAGCGCGTCCTAGAGTTGCCGAAGCCAGCAACGGGGTCGAGGTTTATTGGAATGGTGAATTGCTGGCCACGATGTCAGCCGACGGAGTTGGCTTGTCCACGACCGACTTCACTAATTACACGTTCACGGTTCAGGGAACTGGGCAGGATCGTGTCGAATTCCGCGCTGTTGGAGTCGCCGACAGTCTGGGCGGTTTCATTGACGATGTCCAACTGACTGTCTCTTAATTAGAAAAGCGATTTGATTATTGCCTAATGAAAAGGAAAAGGGTGCAGCCAGGTAGTCGGCGGCATCCTTTTTTTCGTTAGTTTCAATAATGCATTGGCGCGGAAGAAGCAGAGGACGTTGATTGCACATTGCATGTTCAAAACCTCCGCTAAATATAAACCTTTTTGACGGTCCATCCGGGAATTTAGTGGGTGTGTTAGAATTCTCCGCGAATGATTCATCGGAGAAATTAGGTGGAAGGCAGAGAGCCTTATCAGCACATTCTTGGTTTGACAACACCGTGGTCGGTTCGTGAGGTTATGCTGGCCGCGGATCTTCAGCAGATCGACATTTACGTTGAACGTCCGCCGGAACAACACTGAGTCGGGAATTGCTTGTTTTTCACAGCTTTCTACGGATCAGATCAACGCCGTTGAAGGGATCGCGATGGACATGAGGGCGGCTTATGTGAAAGCGACCAAGGCTTCGATTCCACTGGCCAAAGAGAAGATCGTCCATTACATTTTTCGCGTTATGAAACTGGCTAATGAGACTGGCTGATGAACCCGCGGGGCTAGGTTTCTCTGAGGATATACGGCTCAAATATGAAAAATTCAATTGTCGAAAAACTAGCTGTGCATCGCCAATCGCTTGAATCCGCGGAGGGCCTAACTCAAATAAGGGAGTGGCATGCTAAGGTGCGCCCCCCTAATCGCACGTTTTCATCCCGAGCAGCTTAAGGAATTTGACAAGGGAGCCGAAGTTAGCTTCCCGCGCCTCCCGCGTCCATTTCGTCAGACAACCGACATCACTTTCAGGCAATCCAATGCTTTCCGCCAAACAGTTTCGTTTTCTTTCTGCTTTGCTTGTCTTTGTTTCAATGCAATCTGCTCTGGCGCATGGGCAAAGCTTTGACGAGGATTTCTCCATATGGCCGATCGATCTGAAGATCAACGGTACCGTGATCGTGTGTTCGGGGCCAGAAGTTGCCCCATCCGTCGTAGATCGGTTCGAACGTGGCACTGGTGGAGAAGACGGCAAAGTTGTGACGCTGCTACTGGATGCTGATACAAACAGCGAGGCATTCGCATCCTTTACCGCTAAATATGCGGTGCAGTTCGGCGATAAAGACAATCCACTGGAGATCGATGGCATTAAAGAGGCGCTTGGCGACGCAACGGGAGTCTTGATTCTATCTTCAGTGGCTCTGTCGAATCAGACTAATGGTTTGCTTGATCAAATGCGTCAGTCGCTCAAGGAGGTGATTCAGCGTGGCGGGGTTGTTTGTGTCATTGGTCCAGCAATTTCCAGTCTTGGAGCGTTCCGACATGATGTCATTGAACACACGTCTTTGCTGACACAAGACCTCGGACTGATCCCCGATGGAATTGTCTATTGGGCGTACATGGACAATCTGGATCGGCAAACCATGTATTCGGCTTTGGCAAGCAAGCCACATTCGGTCGCGATTGGCATTCCGAAAAACACGTCCCTCGTTTTACGGGGGCGAAAATGCCTCACGCTGGGCGAACACAAAGTGACCTTCGCGATCACTGCCAACGAGCGACAGCCTTATCGAATTCAGCATTTGGCTGACGTTTCTCGAAAGCGCGCAAGTCCTTACGACAGTGTTGTCGACCTGACCGCGTGGAGGCGGGACGCCATCGAGCGGCAGCTTCCAGCTTTTCCCGCGGAAAAGCCACCTGAGCCAGCCATAGATAAGGGAACACTGTTCATCGTCGGTGGCGGCGGAATGCCAAAAGGGGTGATGGGTGAAATGGTTGAGCTTGCCGGTGGCAAAGAGGCTCATATGGTTTACGTGCCATGTTCCGAGAGTGAAACCGTTCCAGACAATCATTGGATGGTCGCTAGTTGGAAGAAAATGGGAGTTGCATCTGCAAATGTATTCCACACCAAGGATCGAAATAGAGCCAATTCGGACCAGGAGTTTTTGGCGACGATGAAACAGGCGACCGGAGTCTGGTTCGGAGGTGGTCGTCAGTGGAATTTTGCAGATTCGTACTATGGAACCGAGTCTCATCGCCTGATGAAACGGGTTCTTGCTAAGGGAGGCGTGATCGGCGGATCTTCTGCGGGTGCATCCATTCAGGGCGGCTATCTTGCACGCGCGAATCCGGTTGCCAATTTTGACATCATGGCTCCTGGTTACGAACGTGGACTTGGGTTTCTTCCCGGAGTCGCTATCGACCAGCATTTTTCACAGCGAGGTCGACAAAAAGACATGACGAAATTGGCGAATCGATATCCGCAACTGCTTGGAATCGGTATCGACGAATCCACGGCCCTTCGAGTTCAGGGATCGACCGCTGAAGTCATCGGGAAGGGAAAAGTGTTCTTTTACGATCGTCAAAAAACAGTAGTTCCTGGCAAGGATGACTTTCTGGCGTTGGGGCAGGGCCAAGCATTTAATTTGAATTCGCGAAAAGTAGTCGAAGATCGAAAGCATCGGTAGTCAGAATCGGTGGTCAGCATCGGTAGTCAGCATCGGTAGTCAGCATTGGTAGTCAGCATTGGTAGTCAGAATCGACAACCGTGATTCAGACGAAGAGCAACGAAAGAGCCTTCCATTAAAACAGTCGCGCCTATAGAAAACGAAACGTTGTCGAACGCACCATCGGATGGCTCAAGGGACACAGAAGAATCGCCACTCGACAAAGATAAAAAAAATCCCTTACCATTGTCAAATAGCAACGGCAAGGAAGATTCAAAAACTCTTTTAATCATAGCGAACCCTTGAGGTCCGCTGTTCTACTTTGAGCCATCTGGAGTAAACACCAGATCGCCAAAAGGGAGCGGCTCTCCTTGGTAAGTTATTTTTTCTTGCAATGGTCTTCTCCCCAAGAAAATGAAGCCAAAGGTGGTCCTCCTGCGCAACTCAATGACCTCTCGGTAGACGTTCAGGAGCAGAACAATTTGTTCGCGTCTCGCCCTAAAGTTGCGCAGGAATCGTTGTCGGAACTTTCACACGATGTTTTTTGTGGGCGATCAACCAATGGGCCGAAGACATCAAATGACGTTCCGGACAAAGAAATCAAACTTTCGAAAAGTCGTAAGAAAGCCAATCGCCAAAATGCGGACAGTTCCAAATGGCACTGCCGGACATGTTCAGGCCGATTGCTCGCGCAAGTTCTGTTGACACAGCAGAAGAATTTTCAAATTCTCCCATTGTTTTGCGAAAGATTCAATTGAATGCCCTTCGCCAAGCAAAGGATGATAGAGCCTTTTAAAACTCCCGGTGGCCAATTGATTCGAACGACCTAAACGTGATTACGTCGACGGCGTTTGAGCAACGCAAATACTGATGCCGTTGCAAAAAAAGCAAAGCTATTCGGTTCGGGTACGGTCACAATTGCGGCCAAATCGGTAATAGTGATGCTTTGAAAGTCTTCACGGACGGTGAAGCCTTGGTCGACCAGTCCTCGAACCGTCACCGTGCTTAGGAAGTTCTCTGTGGGGTCGGAGACAATGGGAGAGAGAATCTCTTGATCGAAATTCGCACCTGGCAGCAGGGCCGAAGAAAGAACTACGCCCTCATCCCAATGGCTGCCAGCGGATCCGGGGCCAAAGTCTTGCTCAATTGGTCCGAAAGTGGCGTTAGGATCAAACTCTGCTGGGTAGGCCGCCAAGCCATTGGCGCCAGTGTAGTTGTTGTTCGGATCTGTTAGCCCCTGCGAACTCCATAGGCCTCCGATTCCCAATGCGTGACCCATTTCGTGAAAAGCGACGTCCAAAAAGCGATTGGTGTTATCCAAAAACTGTAGGTCAGCTGAATCAAAGTCGATGCCAGATACAAGTGTGTGAATGAACGTCTGCGACGAATTAAGGCCAAAACTCTGAGTCGCACTCGCAATGGCGTTCCCCGAGCCGTCAATGTTAGTTGTACCAACGAATAAGTCGGGACCACCCGGGGTGTTGTAAGTGGCATCGACAACGGGGTCGATGATCACGTAGTCCCACATTGCGGCTGCGATCTCGATAGAACGTACCTGATCTGCGGAGAAACCACTACCAATTTGAAGGTTAAACTCAAAAGAATCCGTGTCGGTCAAAATGCCGTTTTGAGCCAAGCATGGCGTAGCGTTACTCAAAAGAGTACAGCAGGATGCAACGAAGAGGAGCAACAAGTGCTGAAACGGGAGCTTCATTTTTTTATACCAATCAAGGAAGGCTTTTGTAAGGAAGGAACAAGTGCTGTGTTACAGCTAAAAATACGACTTGTCTACGTGAGCCGTTTTGGCGCTAGCCACGGTCATTGCATGTTCACCCAACGTTTACTCACATCCCGTCGGCGAGGCAGGATTGCCGAACCGAAATTTGAGCTGCTTGGCACCACACTAAATTACATCTCGCCAAGTCAGGTGATGAGTCGACTCCGATTTATTGTGCTAGTGTGACGCTTATGAGACCAGATTAACTTAGGTGGCCTAGTATGTCTTGGCAAGAAGCTGTTGTCAAATAAAGGACAGGAATTTTGTTAGTTTTTCGCAGTTACACGAGGGACGAAAAAGGGACACAGCGAATGATCCGGTTCCATCAGAAGCAAGACAACACCAAGCCAAGCATGAGCAACGAAAAAGGGAACAGTTCTTAGTGGCTGGCTCCAACGCGGTGCATCCGGCACTTCGCTGGAATCTCATTGTCATTACAAAGACAAAGACCTGCGTCTCTGTATAATCATGCCCGCGGCCCCTAGCAGAATTACAACTGCCGAAGATGGTTCAGGAATATTTGCGAACCTTTCAACCGTCAGCGATGAAGATCCAAGCGACGGATTAAGTACGCTACCAGGAAGTTGGAATATGCCCTGACTCCCCAAAGACAATTCAATGCCTGCTGTACCCGGTCCAACTAAGTCGTAGGTGATTGCAGCGAGCAGGACGGCGCCATCTGGGCCTACTTCAGACTCAAAGTGTGGGTTGAACAATTCAGATATAGCGGGGTTAATTCCGTTCTCGGTAACATTAACTGCGAAGAGGTTACCACTAGTACCATCAGCATCAACGGTCACCACCGACGAATCAAAAGCTGTGCCGCCAATGGTAGAGACTTGATCGTTAAATGATACGCCGCCGGTTAGAAGAAGAACGCTTGAGTCACTAGTTGTGAAGTTGAGATCAAGAGCGTCAAAGCCGAACGCTCCATCAGAGTAAATGAACGCTGTACCGGACTCGCCAATTAGCTGTGAGTCTGAGTCAAAAGACACAAATAGCTCCGCCGAAGTCGGATTCTCTGGTGGATTTAAGGGAGGAGTTACAGGTGGATCTACTGGAGGTGGTACTGGTGGATCTACGGGAGGTGTTACGGGCGGATCTACGGGTGGAGTTATTGGTGGATCGACGGGAGGAGTTACCGGTGGCTCAACTGGTGGAAGTGGAGGAAATACAACGGAAGGACCTAAACCACTGTTGGTCAACGACGCGTTTCCAAGCGACGGGTTAAGTACTTGATTAGGTAACCTCAAGCCACCTTGATCACCCAACGCTAATTCAATGTCTGAGGTACCGCTTCCACCAATGTCGAAGTCCAAACGAGCAAGCAAGAAACCGCCGTTAGGGCCAACATCAGCGTTGAAGCCAGGATCAAACATCTGCCCCAAGGCAGGGTTAACACCATTTTCTAATAAGTTAACAAGAAATAGATTTCCCGTGTTTGTCGTAGTATCTACTGTAATCTGGGGATCAAAAAATCGCGTACCACCAACTGTATCAAAAGTTGGATTGAATACCTCTCCACCGCTAAAGCGAATCACGCTTGAATCGCTGGCAAAGAAATCCAGATCAAGCGCGTCAAAACCAAACAGGCCATCTGAGAAAAGGTACGCACTACTCGAACCAGAATCTTGAGTGTCGGTGGCTAAGAGAGAATCTGGATCGAAGGACAAAAAGAAGTCCTGAGAAAACACCACCGTGGGACTTGCAATCAGGAACACTGCGGCGATCAAAAGCTTTTTAATCATGGTATCTTTCTCCGTGCTAAGGTCCCTAGTTGCGGTAAAGGATAACTTCCCTACATCGTAACCTATACTGTACGCTGCCTCGCCCATTATTCAAGCAACAGAGGCCGAAACAGCCAGACAAACGTGTCATGCGGTTAAGAATCTGTGTCAGAAGTCAGAAGCCCAATTGGAAGAATCGACAAGAAAAATGGTGGCAAAACGAGAACTAGATACTAAAGCGGCAATCATGATCGTCATCGAACATCTTGGTGACGTTCAACCTGGGCAAAAATGCTCCGCCGTGTTCTTTGACCAGGAAAAGATTCGACGGCAGAAAGAATTCCACGCAAACTTGTACAGCCAAAACGGGGTTCACGATCCCGACACGCTTCATGCGATGGTAGAGGCCAATGTGCCTGGTGACCCTTTCTGGTTGGTCTCAATCAAACCGGCCCAAGGTGCGATGGGGCAAACGCGCATGGTGCGAGTGGATCACCGAACCCAAAAAGTTCTTCCAGATCGATCTTGATGGCACCCAAGAAGAAGGCGTGAGTGACTCAAAATCGGATGAATCGCACGCCATTAAACAGGCACCTAAGTAGCCGTCAAGATTCTGATAAATGCAAAGATAATTGACACCAAGCGTTATCCCTGAAAGTCGAGGCTTCGCCCGAAACCAACCTCAGCCAGATATCCACTTTCCAGTTGTCCCACAATTCAGAAATCCTTTGACAAAAAACCTGAATGCTCTCTCTGACAAATTTCTGACAATCTTCTTACATGGTGCTGACCACTGAAACACCGATTGTTCCTATAGTTTCCTCAGACGAGAGACGGGCGTTTACCTAAATGCCCGATACCCAGTTGGAATTTCTTTAGGAGAGCACGATGAAAACGATCTTTGCAGCAACTTTATGCGTTACAGCGATGTCGATTGGACTGGCGGCGGATGCTCGCGCGGCCAATCAATTAACCTTGAACGTCTCACCCGTTCGAACCGTTCTCAAGGCCAATGAAAAGGGGAACACGTGGGTGCGTGTGGAGCTGGTAGGATTCGAACAGGAATCCAGCAAGCGTCGCGCGCCGGTCAATTTAGCGATTGTGCTGGACAAGTCCGGCTCTATGCAAGGCGAGAAGATAAACCGCGCCAAAGAAGCGGCCATCGATGCGGTGCGTCAATTGGGACCCAATGATATCGTTTCGATCGTGACATATAGCGACGTCGTAAACGTCTTAATACCGGCAACGAAGCTGACCGACGTAGAAGAAGTGGTTGAAAAAATACGTAGTATAGCAGCCTCTAAAAACACCGCGCTGTTTGCAGGAGTCAGCAAGGGTGTCGCTGAAGTTCGCAAGTTTCAAGACAAAGAACACGTCAACCGAGTGATTCTGCTTTCCGATGGGTTGGCAAACATCGGCCCCTCATCGCCGGGAGAATTGGCCAGCTTTGGAAAATCTCTGGCAAAAGAGAATATTAGTGTTTCAACTTTTGGATTGGGGCTGGGTTACAACGAAGATCTGATGTCAGAGCTGGCCAGCAACAGCGGAGGCAACCACTTATTCGTCGAAGACGCTCAGGTACTGGCTGATGTCTTCCGACGTGAATTCGATGACGTGTTGTCAGTTGTGGCTCAAGAGGTTGACATTGAAGTAATGATTCCAGAAGGCATTCGCCCGGTTCGTGTACTTGGAAACAACTCCGACATCTCCGGCCAAAAAATTATTAGCCGGTTGGCACAAGTTTACAGCAAACAGCAACGCTATATCCTGATCGAAGTCGAAGTTCCGGCATCAAAATCGGAAACGAAACAGGAGCTTGCCAACGTTTCGGTATCCTATGCCAACATGGCGACCCGTCAAAGCGACAAACTTTCAGGCAGCACAAAAGTCACCTTCAGCGATAGCGACCGCGCCGTGGCCAACAGCGTTGATAAAGATGTCATGGCCGATGTTGTTACGTTGGTTTCTAGTGAACAAACCAAGTTGGCCACAAAATACCTTGACGACGGCGATTTGGAAAAATGCAAGATAACTCTGAAGTCCAACGCGGATACACTGAACCGCTTTGCGTTGCAGTACCCCGAAGAATCAGATCGCTTTGAAAGTCTAGCGACCGACAACATCTATCGTCTCAAAGAAGTCAGCGCGGCCAAAGATAAAAATGATATAAACGCAAATCGTGCCCGCAAAAATATGCGAAGCTATCAGCTGGAAAATGATCTCCAGCAGCTTAACAGACGCTAACGGAATCCCAACGAGGTGCGACGGACGATTGCCCGTCGCGCCTGCCTTGGCCGCCCGCTTCTGACCCTTTACCGAAATTTGGATCACTCAGCTTTTCTGATTTACCGATCTGAATTTCTAAAAGAAAAGGAAGTCAATCTTTTTCAATGTTGCCTCCTGTTGAGGTAACATGGCTGATATGAAACGACGCACCGTCATCTTGATTGCCTTGATTCTGTTGTTGCCGCTGATCGCGCTGACTTGGGCGACGGTGCAAATTGCAAAGAACGAGAAAATTCTTGTCCGGCAGCGTTTTAGCCAAGTGTTGATTGGTCGTTTACAGGATGTAAATTCGGCGATTGATTCCTGTTTCGAAAAGATGGAACCTGAACTTGATCGCATCACAGCGATTGACGATTTCAATGCCGAAAACCTAAGGAAGTTGAATCGCACCGAACCGCGATTGTTTCAATTGTTCGTCCTCGACACCGGCGGTGAACTGCTTTATCCCAACCCGGCCACAACTTCTGAACCTTTGACGGGAACCGAACGGAAGTTTTTGATCGAAGCAGCCAGGATGTTTACCGGGCAAGACTTCAAGGGAATGGTTTCCAACTCCGAAGCTCAACCGACGAAGAAGGAAAAAGCCAGTCGCTTTGCCAATCAAGAAGAATTTACTGGAGATTTCTCCTTTGGCAGAAAATCCAAGAGCTCAAAGTGGTTCCAATGGTACTGGGAACGTGGGCTGAACTTGATTTACTGGCAGCGGCGCCCCTCCGGAAAAATCGTTGGCTGTGCACTGGAACGCGCGCGTTGGATTGCTGACCTCATCGCGGAGATGCCTGACACCGACATCAAGACAGACGCTGGGGATCGAAGCAATCCTTCACGGGAATTCGATTCGCGCATCCGGTTGGTCGACGCTTCAGGTAAACCGGTGTATCAATGGGGGCGATTCCAATCCGCCGAATCAGCAGAACCGTTTTGTGAGATTCCAGTCGTCGAGCCACTGGCTTCGTGGCGGTTGCAGTGCTTTGTACCCGATGATCAGATGGTGGCCAACGGGAATAGCCGTTGGCTTGGGCTCGCCGCCATGCTGGCGACGATTTCAGTGGTGTTGGGAGTGAGCGGCTATTTTTTCCTACGCGAGTACGCGCGTGACATGCGATCGGCTGAACAGCAGGTCAGTTTTGTGAATCAAGTGTCGCACGAATTAAAAACACCCCTAACCAATATCCGCATGTACGCCGAATTGTTGGAACGTGATTTTGACCAACTGGAAACCGAAATCGACGCTACGTCTCGAAAACGTTTAGATGTGATTTCGTCTGAGAGCCAACGATTGAGCCGATTGATCAACAACGTGTTGACCTTCGCGCGACAACAGCGCGACACCTTAAGCGTCCGCCCCACTGAAGCGCTTCCTGGCACAGTGGTCGAACATATTGTGGATCGGTTTCGACCGTCGTTGGAAGAAAAAGGAATCACGGTAAAATATTCCAGCAATGGCGATCAGACGATGTTACTGGATACTGACATCGTAGATCAGATTGTCGGGAATCTGATCAGCAACGTGGAAAAATATGCCGCGTCCGGCGGTCTGTTAGATGTCGAAAGTCGTATCGCCGACGGAGAATTGACGATCAATGTCCGTGATGCCGGGCCTGGCGTAAAATCGCAGAATCGAGAGTTTGTTTTCCAACCGTTTCGTCGTGAGTACAACGACGTCAGTAGCGCTACGGGGACAGGGATCGGTTTGCCGATCGCCCGGGAGTTAACGCGGTTGCATGGTGGCGATTTAGTATTGAAGGACAGTAAACAAGGATGCTGGTTTCAAGTCACTCTAAAAAGTTGTGAAAAATGAAAGTGCTCGTTGCCGAAGATGATCAGTTCACCCGCGAAGGGTTGGCGGAATTGTTGCGTGGGGAAGGCTATCGCGTGATTGCCGTTGCCGATGGAGCGCAGGCTGTGGCGGAGTTTAAAAATCAACAACCAGATTTTGTTTGCCTAGATGTAATGATGCCCAAAAAAAGCGGGTACGAGGCCTGCCAGCAGATTCGAGCCATATCGCCTGATGTTCCTATTATTTTCATAAGCGCAAAATCGGAAGAGATGGACCGATTGGTTGGGTTCAATTCTGGGGCCGACGATTTCATCACCAAACCGTTCAGCGTGCGGGAAGTTTTAGCGCGGGTGCGTGCTGTAGCGCGGCGGTGTTGTAAAGCTCAACTGGAAATGAAGGTCGAATTTGAGATTGGTGACTTGGTCGTTTTCCCCGATGAACTGAGGGCCAAACGCGGCGACGAAGTGATCGACTTAAGCCTTCGAGACATCGCAATTTTGAAGCTGTTGGTAGAGAATTCCGGCAAGGCATTGGAACGAAAGAAGATTTTCCGTCATGGTTGGGGCGAAGACCATTTCCTCAATAGCCGAACGCTCGACCAGCATATTTCTCAGCTTCGCAAACGCGTCGAAGTCGATCCGAAACAACCCAAGCTGATCCGAACGGTGCACGGAGTTGGCTATCGCTACGACCCTGAGAATTGATTCATTACGACGCAATGCGTTCTGACCGACTCAACCGGAAAAGCAACACGTTGGATCCTCCTGCATATAGTTCACGCCTCAAACCTTTTGGCAAGTAAGGCGTCATTGTCGCGATCGCAAAAAACAAAAGTTTGCTTCGGAGGTCTTGTGGAGATATACTGCAGATTCGTTTGCCTTCCACACTTCCTCTGGCACGGACCAAACCATGTCTAAATTTGTCGCGGCTTGCTCAAACTGTGGGAAAACGTTCTCCGTCTCTACCGCTCTTGGGGGTAAGAAAGCCAAATGCAATCGTTGCCAAACGGTGTTCGTTGTTTCTGAAGCTACTGACCGCGTTGACCGTGCGCAAAGAAAACCAGCGGTTCACAGATCTGCTGCCGCACAACAGAAAACTTCGGTGAAGGCGAATGCCATCACACGTGGTGACTCTTCACAACCCAGGACAACACGATCAGCCGCCTTGGCACGTTCTTCTTTGGGCTCGGGCAATGCGGGTTCGCCAGCAAACAAGGGAACTACCGATGGCACCCATCAGAAACTTGATGCAAACTCGAAGATTAAACACTTGAAACGATTACTTGGAGAAGCGTCCATCAAAACGGGGCGCGTCTCGCTGCTGTATCGCATCAATGTTTTGATCACGAGCCTCCTGATGCTCCTGTTACCGATCGTGTACGTTTGCATGATCGTTGCGGTAGGATATTTAACTTACTACCACGCCGCCAACAATGCGGGCATCATTGGGACAGTCCGCGGACGCGCTGTGATTATCACCGGGATGGTGTACGTCGCTCCGATCATAGGCGGAATTGTGCTTGTTTTCTTCATGATCAAACCGCTGCTGGCGCGTCCGGGAACTGGCAGCCGAAAACGCAAGATCAATTCCAAGGGTGAACCGGTGCTATGCTGGTTCGTGGAACAGGTCTGCGAATCCGTCGGGGCGCCAGTTCCCCGCCAGATCTACTTGACTCACGACATTAACGCATCGGCGTCTTTTGAGAACGGCATGCGTAGTGCTTTGTTGGGTAGGAACCTGACCCTTCACATCGGCGTTCCGTTGGTTGGAGGACTGAGCCTTCAACAGTTCGGTGGTGTGTTGGCGCATGAGTTTGGTCATTTCTCGCAGGGTGCTGGGATGCGGTTGTCGACGTTCATCAGGAATATCAATTTCTGGTTCGCACGAGTGGTCTACGAGCGCGACGCCTGGGACGAAGGGCTGGCCAGTCTGGTCGATGAAGACACCGATTTCCGCCTGGCGCTGCTGATCTGGTTTGCTCAATTGTGCGTGTTTCTATCGCGCGGTTTTCTCTGGATTTTGATGATGATCGGCCACATCGCCAGCAGCTTCTTGCTTCGGCAAATGGAGTTTGACGCGGACAAATATGAGGTTCAGTTTGCCGGCAGCGACAATTTTAAGAGCACCTCGGACCGTCTGCAGATCCTTGGTGCGGCATATCAGCTGATGATTCCTTCGATCATCGATGCCGCGATCAAGGGTAAAACGGTAAAGAATCTGCCCAAGATGATTACCAATAAAACGGCAGGTTTGGACCCTAAAATTATCCGGGAGATCCTGCATCACAGCCATACGGCAAAAACCGGGCTGTTTGATTCACACCCATCGGATGCACAGCGTATCGAGCGTGCCATGCGGGCCAATGCGGAGGGCGTCTTCAAGTGCGACGCGCCCGCCGCACTATTGTTTTCAAACTTTGACCTAACCGCCCGAGGGATTACCGACGATTTTTACCGCAACGAATTCGGTGTAACTAAGCAAACGATACGCAAGGCGAAACGCCGGTAGACGTCTAAGTAAAAAGTGAGTTTATTGACCGCTCAAAAGTCCAATGAATGGCGCGATATCAAAGAAGTTGATTGCGTTATTTTGGTCGATGTCCGCCTCGGCTTGGAACCCAGCAGAAGACAGAAGTTGAATAAATGGAGCGATGTCAAAAAAGTTGACTTCTCCGTCTAAGTTGACATCTCCCAGCAGTACGGGGCCGCTGTTGATTACTGAGATTCGTTGCAGTGAGAAATCGACCGCGTTGCCCGAACCAAAGGGCGACTGGAAACTGACTTCGACAATCGTGTCGTTAGGGACACCGTCGACTTGGTCACCATTGAAGAAAAAATCGCTCACATCAACAATCGCGCGGCCATCGTCAGCAAGATCCGCCGCCGGCACAGCCACACTAAAGAACTCGTTGCTGGATTCTCGCACAGCGACGACCAAATCGGTGTCGTTTGTTGGTCCAACCGTGGCTTCGATTAACAGCTGAGTGTTTTCCTGTAGGACAACGCCTTGGGTGACAAGATTTCCACCAAATTCTGCGACGAGACCAAAATTACTCACGCCCGTTTGCGGCAATGAAATATCAAATCCGCTTCCGGACAACGTTCCAACACCATCAAAACGCTCAAACGCTTGGGCTGTGTTGCTGGTTGTGAAATCGGCAATTACGAATGTACCATCGGTCGTGTCGAACAATGGAATCTGCTCAATCACCAAGGAATCGACTTCCATGATAAAGATCTGGTTATTGGCAGGATTGGAAGTCGGCTGAATTTCATCACTGAAGGCGGCGCTAAAACTTGGCCCTTGCGTGTTGATGTTGAGCCGAAAATCCTGAGGCTCCAACGCAAGATCAGTCGTGTCTTCGCGGATAAGTTGGTCGTTTACAAAAAACCGGGTGCTGTCAATTCGCCATTCTATTCGGTAGTCATTGAATTGAGTCGTGTCCAAACCGGGCAGGCTGGAGATCACAAAGTTACCGGCACTGTTGAATCCATCGTCATTAAAAATGTTGGTCGAGATAAAGTCTTGGGGAAAGTTGCTGAGCAGTTCGAAGTCAATCTCGTCTCGTTCATTTTGTTGCGGAAAATTTGCATCTACTCCAAACAGGAAGATACCGCCGATGACTCCTCGTCTGAGCGGGTTAGCGGCATCGTCAACAAACCGCGCGCGGGTTTCAAAACTGAACCCAATGTTCTCAGTGGGAGCGAAAGTACGACGCGTCCGCACTTCATCAGCCCAAAAAAGGCTGCCGACATCGATTGGGTTGAAAGATTGCAACCTCAATCTTAATGTTCCATTTTGAACTGGCGGCGCACCCGAATTTAGCCGTACCCGCCCAAAGATCGTATTACCGCTGTCGAAAGTGAATACCGAAGTATCCACCGAGTTTCCATCGAACTGTTCGTTGATGATCACTTGAGCCTGGCCTTGAGGAGCCAAGGTTGTCAAAAAGGTGATGATCGTGGCGGAGAGAAACAAGCTGAGTTGGAAGACCTGATTCATATGCAAGATACTCGGCTGAATGAAGATGAAGTTGTTGGGAGGGAAGCAGCGAGAAACCGCTTTCAACGATTTTACCTGACTCGGGTAAGTTAATCAAGTTTAACCCTGCTTCGCAGGTCCCTGTTCCAACTAAGAGTTAGGGTTCAGGCGATTGATGAGCAACGGTCCCTGCTCGTTTAACGGAGCTGCTGGATTCGTGACCTCATCCACTACCTGAGAATTAAGACGTATCGTTGCACTAGGGTCAGGATTGCTTTTCAACGTAAGG
>CALDEW010000359.1 GCA_937942355.1 uncultured Pirellulaceae bacterium
CCGCCGTGTGTTCCTCAATCGTCAGCATATCCGCGAACGCTTGGCACGGATGCGAAACATCGGTCAGCCCGTTGATGATAGGGCAACGACTGTATTCGCAAGCCTCTTCAACGGCGGCGTGGCTCTTGGCTCGGATCACCAGCAAATCGAGGTAGCTGGTCAGGATCGGTATGAAGTCCTGCACCGGTTCGCGTTTTCCCCAACCCACATCTTCACCGAGGAACAAACTGTTGCCGCCCAATTGAGTCGTGAGCGTTTCGAAACTGACGCGCGTCCGCAGCGAAGGTTTTTCGAACAGCAAACCCACATTGTGATTGGCAAGCATTGTCGGACGTTTGCCGTCTTTGACGCCCTGCTTGAGTTCGCGCGAAAGTTCCAGCACGCGCTGGATTTCGGCGGTTGAAAGATCGAAAAGTGATAAAACGTGTCGCATGGCACGCCCTTTATTAATAGTGAAACTTGCGATTGATGTTTGTCAGCGCGATTTAACCGTTGCTGATCACGGTGCCGACACCGCTGCTGGTGTAAATTTCTAATAAAAGTCCATGTCGAATTCGTCCGTCGATGATGTGGACTTTGCTGACCCCGCGGTCGATCGTTTCCAAACACGCTTCGACCTTGGGGATCATCCCACCGGCGATTGTGCCGTCTTTAATTAGGGCTTCCGCCTCTGACCGCGTCAGCGAAGAAATCAACGACTCAGGATCTTCGGGATCACGCAGCACGCCGGGCACATCGCTGAGCACGATCAGTTTGTCGGCGCTCAATTCCTGAGCAACCTTGGTTGCGGCAGTGTCGGCGTTAACGTTCAGTTTGACATCATCGTCGGTCAGCGCCAAAGAAGGAATAAACGGCGTTTGACCTGCGTAGATTAAATTGTCGATCACCATCCTGTCGACTTTGGTGACCTCTCCGACCAAGCCCAGATCAACCGGATTGCCATCGTCGTCCTTCAGTTTTAGCGGCTGTCCGGTGAGCACGGGCGTCGATTCAAAATTCAGCGTCATCGCCCGGCCGCCAATCTTCTCGAACTCTTCGGCCAAAAAGTTATTGGTCTCAACGCCTAAAACGCGTTCGACTATCTCCATCGTCGCGGGATCAGTGTATCGGCGGCCTTGAACGAATTTGGGTTCGATGCCGGCTTCTTCCATCGCCGTGCTGATCCGTTTGCCTCCCCCATGAACGACCACCGGCCGCATGCCAACGGTCTCCATAAAGTGAATATCCAGCAGGATAAACCGGAGGGCGCTGAGGTCGCTGAGGATGCTGCCGCCGAGTTTCACGACGGTGGTTTTGTCGCGGAATCGGCGGATCCACCCGAGCGCTTCGATCAGCGTATCAGCTTTTTCAATGGCAGTTTTCACGTGGGCTCGATACGGGCTATGGGGCGGAAGTAGGCGAAATGAAAGCTCACCATCGTAGGACTTCACCCCGCGTTGTCAACGCTCAAAGTAGACGCACGCTCGCAGGGGCCCAATCTTCCTGCTACCATTTCGACATGAATCCTGAACCCCAAGCGTTAGCCCCCACTCCTTTCATCTACGTCTGTTGCCAGCAAGGCGTCGAATCGATTGTGAAAGCCGAAATTGCCAAAGGCCATCCAGGGCTGTCGTTCGCATTTTCGCGGCCCGGTTTTGTTACTTTTAAGTTGTCACCTGACGCCAAGTTACCTTTAAAGTTCGCACTGGCGTCTACCTTCGCTCGCGCCAGCGGATGGTCTGTCGGCCGCGCCGACGGCGATGATGGAGCCGAACTGGTTAAACAGATTGCCGCATCGGAAGCCGCCAAGTCCTGTCAGCACATCCACGTCTGGCAGCGCGATCGCGCGGTCCCGGGCCAGCGCAATTTCGAACCCGGCCTAACACCGCTGGCCAAAGCTGTAGGAGAACAGATCGCAGCGGCCGAAGTATTCTCCGGCCGCGACGTGCAAGTCAATCGAGCCGCTCGCACCGACGATTTGGTGTTGGATGTTGCCATCGTTGAACCTAATCAGTGGTGGTTTGGATTTCACTACGTCTCAACGGTTGCAGGTCGTTGGCCCGGTGGCGTTCCGTTTTTAGACACAGAAACCGAGGTAGCTAGTCGGGCTTATTTCAAACTGCGCGAGGCATTGTTATGGGCCGGTATCTTAGTCCAAGAAGGCGACATCTGTGCTGAGATCGGTTCGGCGCCAGGCGGAGCGTGTCAGTTTCTGTTGGAATCTGGGGCCACGGTGATCGGCGTCGATCCGGCGGAGATGGAACCAGAGATTCTCAAGCACGAAAACTTCACTCACATCCGCCGCCGGGGCAACGAAGTTAAAAAGAAGGATCTCAAAGATGTGAAGTGGTTGTTCGCCGACCTCAACGCGACACCGACTTATACCTTGGACGCGATCACCGAAATTGTCACCAGCCAGCACGTCGATGTCACGGGGATGATTCTGACGCTGAAGATGACGGATATAAAAATGGCTGAAGAGGTCACCGCGATTCGCGACCGCGTGAAGAAACTTGGATTCAACGTCGTGAAGACGCGTCAGCTATCTTTTAATCGTGGCGAATTCTGTCTGGCGGCGGTGAAAGATAAATTTGCGCTGCGTGCGGCAAGAAAGAAAACGTGAAACAGGCTGGTAACTGTTAGGGTGTTTAAGAAAATACGATTTTCAGAGGTCGGTTTTCTTCTGAACCGAGTTTGAAGTATGATTAAGATTGTTAGCAATATTAAATTAGCCGCAAACGTACTAGTGCAGCGGAACGTCTTAATCCTAGAGTAGTGGATGAGGCAACGAATCCTGCAGCTGCATTAAACGATGCATCGAAAGCTGAATTAATGGGTAAAGGAGGGGCCGGGCTCGTGGCCTCGTCCACTACCTCAAGCCCTAAGGTTCATTTGAAAACAACATTTGGAGTCGACCGTTGAAACCCTCACTGTGTCTTGTCGTCTGTTTCTCATTGACGTTGGTTTCTGTGCTGGCTCCGCGGAGTGTAGCCCAAGCCGAATCGACCAGTCTGTTGGTCGAAGCCGAAAGTTTCCAGCAGCATGGCGGCTGGAAACTGGACACGCAATTCATTGATGAGATGGGGTCGCCCTATTTGCTGGCTCACGGATTGGGGCAGCCCGTTGACGATGCCACCACTTCGGTAACCTTTCCTCAATCGGGAACCTATCACGTTTGGGTGCGAACCAAAGACTGGGTCGCCCGCTGGGACGCTCAGGGTGATCCAGGCAAATTCCAAATTTCCATCGGCGAATCGACGTTGCCAACTGAGTTTGGCACAGAGGGAAAAGATTGGATGTGGCAGTCCGGCGGCACAGTTGAAATCAAGCAAACGACCGGCGTGAAACTGGCGCTCAAAGATGCGACAGGCTTTGACGGTCGGTGCGATGCGATTTACTTTTCGCTGGAGAACACTCCGCCGCCTAACGACGCCACGCTTTCTAGTTGGCGAGCAACGCAATTAGGGTTGGCCGCAGAACCGACGGTGAAGGACGATTATGATCTGGTCGTTGTTGGTGGAGGCTATACCGGAATGGGCGCTGCGATCAGCGCGGCGCGGATGGGATGCCGAGTCGCCTTGATTCAGAACCGACCGGTCTTGGGCGGCAATGGATCGAGCGAGATTCGCGTCTGGGCGATGGGGAATATTCGGCGCGGCCCTTATCCGCGCATTGGCGAGATCATCAACGAGTTTGCTGATAGTGCAAAGAAGTCGCCCGGTACCTACGAAGAGTTTGGCGATGCTTTGAAAGAATCGGTGGTCCTCGCTGAAGATAACATTGACTTGTTCCTCAACCATCATGCCTATGCCGCAACCGCTGAAAATAATAAGGTCACCAGCGTAACAGCGTTTGATACGCGATCCAGTGAACGCAAAGAGTTTCGCGCGCCTTTGTTCTTGGACGCGACCGGCCATGGCACACTCGGTTTCTTGGTCGGGGCTCAGTGGGAGATGACGCCCGACGGACGCATGGGGATGAGCAACATGTGGGCTTGGGATGAGCAAACCGAACCCGTCGCGTTTGCCGATACCAAAGCGTGGGCATTGGATCTGAGCATGGAGGACTTCCCCTATCCACGCGATCACCATGGCCAGTGGTTTTGGGAAAGCGGGTTCGACAAGGACCCTTTGTATGACGCCGAGGGCATCCGCGACTGGAATCTGCGGGCCGTTTTTGGTGCGTTCAATGCCATGAAAAATGGAGACGGAGCCAACAAGCATAAGAACGCTTTTCTGACGTGGGTGGCTTACGTGGGTGGAACACGTGAATCGCGGCGCTTGCTGGGCGACGTTCAGTTGACCAAAGAAGATATTATCGAAAAACGCGTCTTCAAGGATGGCTGCGTTCCCACGACTTGGTCGATCGACTTGCACTATCCCAAGGAAGAGTACGCGAAAAAGTTCCCCGACAATCCTTTCATCTCCAAAGCCGTTCACGATCGAAACGTCGACCGAAACATAGGTTACCCCGTTCCCTATCGCTGTTTTTATTCCAAGAATATTGACAATCTTTTCGTTGCCGGACGCTGTGCGAGTGTCACTCACGAGGCGCTGGGAACGGTACGTGTGATGAAGACATGCGGCATGATGGGAGAAGTGGTCGGTAAAGCGGCGTCTCTCTGTCGACGCCACGAATGTTCTCCGCGCCAAGTCTACGGGCAGTATTGGGACGAAATGGACAAGCTGTTGCAGCTGCCGGCCGAAGCGCGACGCGCGACAGTACAAGATGAGATCGTGGTTCCAGAGAACGTGGCCGACGTGCCGCCCGGGGCTCAGAAGTTGAAGTTGGCTGGGGTTGCTGCTGATGATTCGATGGCCAAGAGCAAAGGTGTCTGGAAAAATGGCAGCAACCTCAAAGGCTATCACGGCGTCGGATATCAATATGCGGCACCGAAATCAAATTCGCAGATGCGATTTCTGCTCTACTGCAGAGAGACTGGAAGCCACGACGTTCGCATCAGCTGGCGTCCGCATGAGAATCGAGCCACCAACGCACAGGTTGAAGTAGTGGCCGATGGGAAGTCGAAGATTGTTTCGGTCGACATGCAAAAGGAGCCGGAACTTGAGGCGTCGTTTCATTCGATTGGTCAAGTGGAATTGGAAAAACGTGGACGGTGTGAGATCATCTTTGACGCCAGCGACGCCGATGGAGTCGTTTGCGTTGATGCCGTTCAATTGGTGAGAGTGAAATGATTTGAAACAGTCGCGTACCCAATCTGCCCTGCCCGTGCTCAACCAAAGGCGGCCTGCTAACGCCGCCCTGCCCTATTTAGTGCACGGTCTGCGCGTCTTGCTGCTGGTGGCGATTTTGGTGATCGTTCGATATGCCAATCAAAAGCAAGCCGATGTTGGGTATGACCTTTCTTCAGATGCCGATGCAATCGCTTTTGTGGAATCGGCGTTTGAAGCGCAAAGAGTATTTCAAATCGAACCCGTGGGCAACGATGGCGAATGGGAAGTCCGTGTTGCGCTGGAGGCGGTTGAGGCAAAGGGGGCGCGCGTTGGTTATTTGATGCGTACGTCGCCGCAATCAGATGACATCACGGGATTTTCTGGCCCAACGGACTGCTTAATCGCGCTCAATAATGAACACGAAATCGTTTCCGTTGGGATACTCAGCAGTCGCGACACGGTCGAGCACGTCGAACTAATTCAAAAGGCACCGCATTTTTTTGATGCTTTTTCAAATAGAAACGCGGGTGCCGAATCAAATTGGTCCGACATCGACGCCGTTTCGGGTGCAACGCTGACCAGTTACGCCATCGTCGCGTCGGTGGCAAAACGAATCAGCGGCCGGCAACCGGCGCTGAAGTTTCGCGCCCAGCCGGCGATTGAGAAAGTGCGAATGCTGTTTCCTGAGGCCGATCGTTTGCAGTCTCAAGGCCGCCCGGCGATGTGGAAGGTGAGTAACGATCAGGGGCGCGTGTTAGGAGAAGTGCTTTCGACATCTCCTGCCGCAGACGATTTGGTGGGCTATCAGGGGCCGACGGCAACGTTGATCGGATTTGGTGTTGGTTCAAAGGAGGATGAACCAACCTGTATTGGACTGGCCGTTGATCAGACTTACGACAATCAACCCTACGCTTCCTACTTGGACGAAGCGTACGGATTCCAGAAAAAGTACAAAGGCAAAACGCTGGCCCAGATGGCGGAGATGGATCCCGGAGCGTTAGGGATTGAAGGCGTCTCCGGTGCGACGATGACCACGATGTCTATCGCCGAAGGGATTCCGTTAGCAACGACTGCAGCGCTGCGGAAAGTAGAACCGAATGTGGCCGGCACGCAGAAACCACAGATGGGGGCGACGCGCGACTGGTGGTCCTACGGCGCCGATTTTGTCACGATGGTGCTGACGGTGATCGGAGTTGCGTTTTCGTTCACGAAGCTGGCGGGACTGAAGTGGCTTCGTGTTGGCTACCAAGTTGCGGTCGTGGTGTTGCTTGGGTTCTACAGCGGCCACATGTTGTCGCAAGCGTCGATTGCCGGTTGGGCGGCGAACACGGTTCCTTGGTCGCTTGCGCCTGGTTTGGTGTTGCTAAGCCTCGCCGCGCTGGCGGTGCCGATGTTCTCAAAGCATCAACCCTACTGTCAGCACATCTGCCCGTTCGGCGCGATGCAGCAGTGGGCGCGAACGCCGATGGTTAAGCGCGTAATTCCGTGGAAGGTGAACTTACCCAAAGGCGTCGCCACTGCTTTGCGCTGCGTGCCTGTGATTCTGCTGGCGATCGTCGTGGTCACCGCGGTGTCCGGTTCTCGTTTCAATTTGGCGTCATTGGAACCGTTTGACGGTTTCGGATTTCGAGTGGCCGGATGGGCGACGATCGCCGTCTTCGTCGTCGGTCTGTTGTTTTCGTTCGTTTCACCAATGGCATACTGCCGATTCGGCTGTCCAACCGGAGCGTTGCTCAACTACAGTCGCTTCCGCGCAGACAGCCATCGTTTGGGCCTCCGAGATCTGGTTGCGGTCGGTTTGCTGGTATTGGCAATCATCCTTTTATTTTGAGGATTCAATGCAAATTGTTTTGAAAATCTTAGGCGCGATATGTATTGGTTTTTCAATGCTCAAAATGCTTGGGATCATCGTTTTGTTGACCGGCAGCAGCATTCCCTATCCCGCGATCTGGTTTGTCAAGCAAACGGTCTATGCGATTGCGGCTGGTTCCGTCGGATGGTGGCTTTTCTCGTATAAGAATCAAGAAAAAGCATAGCCTACACGGGAAGTCGAGACTCCGCCTGAGACCGACATTGATTGTCAAATCGTAAAGGTCAGACAAAAATTTCCAATTTCCAATTTCGAAATCCTGAATTCGAAATTCAAAATAGGTCGAAGCTTCGTCTGAGCCCAACGAAACAGCGCGGGGAAAGATCGGGACAGGAAAATAGCAGTCGCCGACAGGATAGACGCAGAACAAAAAAATCTTCTTGTCCATATTTTCTTGTCCAAAACACGCGCTCCACAACACACCATCAGGCTTAGGTCTCAGGCGGAGCCTCCACCTCCCTAGGAACTACAAGACAACATCGAACAACCCGGACGGTTGCGTGCCCATTCGGGCCGTTTGGCGGCAAAAGTCTCTTTGCCCGGCTGGTCATCGTAAGGGTTTCGCAGGACATCCAACAGTTCGGCGATCATTGCGTAGTCTCCGGACTCTGCTTTATCAATCGCCAATTGAGCCAGGTAGTTTCGTAGAACGTAATTCGGATTCACACCGTTCATTTTCTTTCGCCGCTCATCGTCGGAAACGGAGTCAATCTCCAATCGCGATTGGTAGCTCCTAACCCAGTCACCGATTTGCTTTTGAATATCGTTTGTCAACTGATCGGGATCATAATAAGCATCCGACAGAAACTCGATCAGTTCTTCATCGCTGGCCGCAGGTGAGGTCGAAGCGGGGAGATTGGCCAACCGTCGATAAAAGATCGTCATGTCGGTCTCAACCAACTGCAGGACTTCGGCGAGTCGATCGGTCAGGCTTTCGTCGGTCGATTCATCAAACGTTTTCAATCCCAGTTTGCTGGCCATCATTGACTGCCATTGGCGTTTATAAGTCTCCGCTGCGATCTCTAAACCTTCTTGCAGTGGTTTCGCATCGCCGATCACAGGGTACAGCGCGTTGGCCAGCTGAAGGAGATTCCACTGGGCGATGCCCGGTTGGTTGCCAAAGCAATAGCGGCGTCCTTGAGCATCAGTAGTGTTGGGCGTCCACATCGGATCGAAATCCTCCAACCAGCCGTAAGGACCGTAGTCGATGGTCAAACCTAAAATCGACATGTTGTCCGTGTTCATGACGCCGTGCACGAACCCGACGCGCATCCAGTGCACCACCATTTCCGAGGTTGAGGTGCAGACTTCGTGAAACATTTTCACATAGGCTTCTGCTTTTTTCGCGGCGTTATGGTTTAGATGCGGAAAGTCATTCGCGATAGTGAAATCCAACAACTGGGTCAGCGTTTTGTTGTCACCGCGCGACGCAAAAATTTGAAAGTTTCCAAAGCGCGTAAACGAAGGAGCCACGCGACAGACGATCGCGCCGGGTTCGTATTTGGCGTTGCCGTCGTAGAACATGTCACGCGTGACTTGTTCGCCGGTAGTGACCAAACTGAGGGCCCGGGTCGTGGGGACGCCCAGATGAAACATGGCTTCGCTGCACAAAAATTCGCGCACTGAGGATCGCAGGACGGCCAACCCATCTCCGCCGCGCGAATACGGTGTTTCGCCAGATCCTTTCAGTTGCAACGCCCAACGATCGCCCACGGGATTGACGATTTCCCCAAGATTGATGGCGCGGCCGTCGCCCAGTTGCCCCGCCCAATTGCCAAACTGATGGCCTCCGTAGCACATCGCGTAAGGATCCATGCCCGGCAGCAATTCGTTGCCAGAGAAAACTTGGGCGAACCGGGGTTGGAATTCGGGAGAAGCGCAATCGTTCGGATCCAGCCCCAACAGTTCTGCTACTTCGGTCGAATGAGCCGCCAACACTGGAGCCTTGACCTGAGCCGGCTTCACCTTGGAATAGCACGCCTCCATCACTTGCCGCCGTGTATTGGATGGGTCGGGGTCGCC
>CALDEW010000360.1 GCA_937942355.1 uncultured Pirellulaceae bacterium
GTGACGGCTGCTTTGAAATCGTCGTAGTACTTATCCTTCAGCTTACCCAGCAAACCGTTGTCTTCTGGGGGCGTAAAAGGGTTCTTTTCGACAGGAAACTTTTCTTTCAGTTCACGCATCAACCCGATGACTTCTTTACAGATGCCATGAGCAAATTCGATGGCGGCCATCATGTCGGCTTCTGGAACCTCACGAGCGAAACCTTCGATCATCGTGACCGCAGATTCGGTACCCGAGATAATGATGTCCATGTCCGACTCTTCCAACTGCTCATGAGTTGGGAAGGCAACAAAGTTTCCATCAACCCGGCCGACGCGAGTCGAAGCGACGGGATCCGCAAACGGCAGTGGCGAGATAAAGCACGCGGTTGCAACGCCGTTCATCGCCAACACGTCGCCGTCGGTTTGTTTGTCACTGGAGAGCACGAACGACTGACACTGAACTTCGTCCATGAAGCCTTCGGCAAACATGGGACGAATCGGACGGTCAATCAGACGCGAGGTCAAAGTCTCTTTGGTGGTTGGACGACCTTCGCGTTTAATGAATCCGCCAGGAAATTTACCGGCAGCGATCGTACGTTCGCGGTAATCACACATCAGTGGGAAAAAATCCAGACCGGCGCGAGGCTTGCCTGTGGCACAGGTACACAACACGGTCGTGTCGTTGTACTTCACAACAACCGCCGCAGCGGCTTGTTTGGCTAAAACGCCAGTCTCGATAGACAGAACTGAATCGCCAATTTGCTTTTCTACTTTTACTTCTTTCACAATTATCTTCCTACAAAAACTACAAAGGTTTGCTGCTCAGGTCCTTGGTCGAAATTCCTCCACTAACATCTAGCGGGTGACCAAGGACAAAACTTACATTCGCGGCACGTCGCCGCAGAAAGAAAAAACAGCATCTAATAAAGGGGCGATCATTTCGCCCATCTCAAAAAACTCATCAACCGTCGCCTGAAATCAATATCAGCAACGGCAAAAAAAAATCCGACGAACGTTCGTCGGATTCTTAAAAAATTAGCATGACGTCCGTCGAAGCACGACGTCCCCTGAAATTGCGACCAAACAGGTACCACAATTCAAAAGAGGTAGCGAGCTAAGAAAAGATTCGTTCGTCATTAGGGAACCAAGAATAAGCGACAGGTGACTTGCAATAAAACGCAGGCGTCGACCTTGTTACTTTCGGATGCCCAACTTCTCAATGATATCCAGATAGCGATCGGGATTTACGTTACGCAGGTAATCCAGCAATCGGCGGCGGCGTGAAACCATGCCCAATAGTCCCCGACGTGTCGAGTAATCTTTCTTGTTCGAACGCATGTGTTCGGTCAAGTGATTGATGCGGGTTGTCAGAATCGCGATTTGAACTTCCGGTGAGCCGGTGTCAGAATCGTTCTTGCGAAACTGAGCGACGACTTCTTCTTTTTTCTCTTTTGTGATGGTCATAAATCTGAGGCTCTAAGCGATGGGACTTGTCGGATCGTTTGGTTCAACAAGTCTTGGTACTGAAAAAGCCCTTTCCTAATTTCTAATGTTACTAATATGTGACTACAAAAATTGTCTGTCTATTATCTATCTACGAATACAGACAGAACAAACAGGGGACTCAAATCATCGGCAAATCAGCACGCAGACTGAAACCGAGCTATTTAAATAGTAGAGAAGTGGCACCGAAAACTAAATCAGCGCCGCAGATCAAACGTCTCAATCGACCGATCATTTGATCGCATATCAATAGGGGGTTTCTCCCCAACTCACTCTAAATCCCTGTTATTTAAGCCCGTAATCTTAACGTCGCGTCAAATTTCCGCAATAAGAGAATTTCAGGCATTTCGGTTTAAAATGGGTAATTTCGAGGGCGAATCTCAATCCGCAGATCAACGTTCCGGTGCGCTGATGATCGGCGGAACTTTGAGAAAGGCTTTGTGGACTTACTTTACGCCAAAAGGCCGGTCTAAAAACTCAGCAGAATCGCAAATCAGGTGCCTAACAAATTTACCGGTCCCCACGTAAGTTTTTGCTTTCGCCGCTTGGCATCGGTCAGAGTGTCGACTTTTACTGGAACTCCCCTTCCCGCAAGAAGCATCAGTTGCTGACCTGTTTCCCTCTAAGGAATCCAGCAGGGTTTGACGTCCTCTACTTAACCAAACACGACGATCATCGACGATACGATCCAACTTAGATCAGAACTCGGTTCGATTTTCGTGGTTGTCACATATTTCCGCATTAACCTTGTAGTACCTGTTGGCAACAAAATATGGACAAAAGGTCCTCCATTGCCGATCGTTGGCGAGGATACCAACGACACAATTCTGATTCGAGAATATAATTTCATTGTCCAGAAGCGACCGATCTAGGTGAACAGAAAACGATGATTCCATTAGTAAAACTGCAGAAACGAAGTCTTGGAAAACGATTCCTGTTTTTCATGTTGGCGATTTTTGCGCATACTGGCTGGTTATACTTGTTCGCCCAATCCGGCGAGGCGCAAGAGGTTCAATACAACCGAGACGTACGGCCGATCCTAAGCAATAATTGCTTTTTCTGTCACGGGTTCGATGAAGACAATCGCAAAGCGGATCTTCGGTTGGATACTTTCGAAGGCGCAACCGACGGCGGTGCCATCGATGAAGACGATCCTGAGTCTAGCTCCTTAATCGAACGCATTCTGTCGGACGATCCGGACTTGGTGATGCCACCGTCGGATTCAGCCTATCGTTTGACCGCCCAACAAAAAGACATCCTCCAACGTTGGGTTCGTCAGGGGGCAAACTACGAACAGCATTGGGCGTATAAGAAACTGGTCCGGCCTGAAGTCCCCACAATCGCAAACGCTGCTTCATCTGAAGACTCAGAAGATACCGCTCCTGTCCTTTCAAAGTCTATCGATGCCTTTATCGCTCGACGGTGGAAAGAAGAAAATGTAGCCCCCGTCGCTCCGGCGACTGCTCGAGAATTGATTCGTCGTCTTAGTTTTGATCTACGCGGTTTGCCACCTTCGATAGAGGATGTCGAAAACTTTCAAGCCGATCCGTCTGAATCGAACTATCAAAAATTTGTCGATCTTTGGACGCGGTCGATGGAGTACGCGGAACACCAAGGTTTGATCTGGCTGGATTTGGTACGTTGGGCCGATTCCACGGGAATGGTCAGTGATGAACCCATCGCCACCGGGCCCTACCGATCCTACGTGATCGAAGCGTTCAAGAACAACACGCCTTTCGATCAGTTCACGCGCGAACAGCTTGCCGGTGACCTGTTGCCGCAGAAGAACGACAGAACAATGATCGCCTCAGGCTATAACCGATTGGTAAAAACCAACAGCGAAGCGGGCGTCATCGAAAAAGAAGCACTCCACGCATTAAAAGGCGAACACGTTCGGGCCGTGGGAACCGTTTGGTTGGGCGCAACGACCGGCTGCGCCGAATGTCACGACCACAAATACGATCCCATTACGGCCAAAGACTATTATTCATTGGCCGCCTTCTTTGACGATCTGATTGAAATCGGTGTGTACGATCCGGGCGACCGGCGGTTCCCGTTGCGCTACCTCTATGACGACGACAGACACCGCCAAGAGGACGACAAACTTGAATCAAAAATCGCTGAGATACGTTCGGAACTGTACGAATCCGAATTCTCCGCCCAAGACCGCGCTCAGTGGGAGACCGACACGCTTAAAGCCTACAAAAAATCCCAAGGTCGAGCAGATTGGGCTTGGATGCCCGCAGACCTGCCTCCCGCCAGGATCAGCCACGGCGACTACCAGCAGACCGAAACCGGACGCTCCGTCGTTGCTGAAGATGACCAACTGGTCCAGCATTCTGTCAGCGAAGTTATGACGGGTTTTACTGAAAAGATCTCTGACAAAAAATCACATCTATATTTCGATCTCACAATCGACTCCCAGCAACCTCCGTCGGCGGTGGCCGTTAAAATCATCCACGGTGACTACCAGCGGCAAGGCTGGAAACCGAATTACTTTACAACCTACGTTTGGGGGCCTGAAGCACTTACCGATCGTTTTTTAGATACCGTAAAAGATCCCAAGCGCGTTGTGCACGTCGACTCCTTACCCGAGGCCGGTGAAAAAACACGTCTGACAATCCCCAAAGACAAACTCAAATCCAGCCCTCACGATCAGGTTGGCATCGCTTGGATGCAGATCGGTGGCTCGGTCACTTGGGGAGACACCGGGTTCAACCTTGAGGCAAAGAAAGCCTTCAGTGCTCTATTGGCCGAATCGACCAACCGCTATTGGTGGCACCTGCCTTGGAACCGAGACGATCGCCAACACCGCATGAAGCTGGTGACCGACTCTCTCAAACGTGCTCAAAAAGATCGCCGTGCAGTCCACCGCGACGTTATTCGCTACGCATTTCAGGAATCACGCCAGCCTCAGTTGGTTACCGAACTCCGGCAACTGTACAAGCAACTGGAACAAGTCCGCCAACACGCGACCGACGAAGCATTGATCAGCGCGACGGGGCCGCTGAAGGAAACCAAGTTACGTGATCGAGGCAACTTCATGGACGAAACGGGGGAACTGTTGGCTCCTGCGGTGCCGGCGTTTTTGGCTATCGAATCTTCCACCGATGGCGATCGGAGAAACAACCGAATTGATTTGGCTGATTGGTTAGTCGACAGGGAAAACCCGCTCACCGCGCGCGTCTTTGTAAACCGACTTTGGTTTCAGTTTTTCGGCCGTGGCATCAGCGAAACGCTGGAGGATTCTGGCAACCAAGGCAACTGGCCTTCGCACCCAGACCTCTTAGATTGGTTAGCCGTCGAGTTTATCGAAAGCGGTTGGGACGTTCGCCACATGATCCAACTGATGGTGTCGACCCGAGCTTATCGTCTGTCATCGGTGCCCTCAGAAGAATTAGCCGAATCCGATCCCGCCAATCGCTTGCTTACGCGGCAAGGCCGACTGCGTCATCAGGCTGAAGAGATTCGAGATTCTGCGCTGCAAGCCGCGGGACTGTTACGCCCAACGACGGAAATCCCCACCCAATCTTTCTTTCCTTATCAACCAGCGGCCTACTGGGCACGCTCCAACAAAATCATGTTCGGCAGCCGCCACATGGCTTGGGAAACCTCATCAGGCACCGGTCAGTATCAAAGAAGTTTATACACCTACTGGAAACGCCAAAACCCACACCCCTCGATGTTGGCCTTTGACGCACCGACGCGGCAGGAATGCACCGCCAAACGCGCGACCACGAATACGCCCGGCCAAGCGCTGGCGCTATTGAACGACCCTATCTTTGTCGAAGCGGCCCGAGCTTTGGCGGAACGAGTCCTTACCAATCCGGCGGCGACAACCGGTGATGAACGCATCGGGATGATTTTTCGATATGCGCTACAGCGCGATGCCACCGATGAGGAACGGAAACTGATTGGCAACGCGTATGAATCCTTCGAAACACACTATCAAGATGCCCCCAAAGAGGCCGAAAGATTGTTGCAGGTTGGGCAAAAGAAAATTGCGGCCGACGGTTCCTCCGCGGCTGAGCTCGCGGCCTGGACGGCGACCTGCCGAATCATTTTGAACCTACACGAATTTATCACTCGGTCTTAATCAGCAACCTACGAAGCTTACGATTCCCCAATCGAATCAGGCTGAAAACAAAACGTATTGAAACAGACTACCAAGAACATGCATAACGTTAATCAAACGACCGGTCGCCGGAACTTTTTGTCGTCTATGTCGACCAGTGTCGCGGCGGCCGCGTTTTCGTCGCTGCTGTCTCGTGAGGCGAGCGCATCTCCATTTACGATTGACAGACAAACGATTCCGCACCACGCGCCCAAAGCGAAACGAGTGATTTACCTGTACATGGCAGGCGGGCCATCGCAATTTGAAACGTTCGATGACAAACCGCTGTTGCGGAAGATGAACAATCAACCGCTGCCGGATGAGCTGACTCAAGGAGTGAAGCTGGCGTTTCTACAGAACTCGAAACTGAAATGTTTTGGCTCGGACATTAAATTTAAAAAATGCGGCCAGTCGGGCCAAGTCATTTCCGAACTGTTGCCTAACATCCAAAAGATTGCCGACGACATCTGTGTCATCCGAACGCAAGAAACCGAACAGGTCAACCACGACCCGGCTCACATGTTCCTCAACACGGGCACCGCGATCACCGGGCGCCCCAGCATGGGATCGTGGATTTCGTATGGTCTGGGAAGCTTAGCCGACGATCTACCTGCTTTTGTCGTGATGCGATCCGGCAGCGAAGGGCAGCCTGTTCCCCAGGTAGGCTGGCATAGCGGTTTCTTACCCGGCAAACATTCGGGGGTCGAGTTTTACTCACAAGGTTCGCCGCTGAATTACTTGCAATCACCACCGGGCATTGATCAAAACTTACAGCGCATGACACTCGATTCATTGGCGAAGCTGAACCAGCTTCATCACCGCGACGTGCGCGATCCTGAGTTGCAGACAAGACTCAGCCAATACGAATTGGCGTACCGCATGCAATCGAGCGTTCCTGAATTGGCCGATTTTTCCGGTGAACCTAAAAGCACATTGGAAGAATACGGTGTGGGGGAAAAACCCGACGGTTCGTTCGGTTCCAATTGTTTGATGGCTCGCCGCATGGCCCAGCGCGGCGTGCGTTTCATTCAGCTGTACCATACCGGATGGGATCACCATGGCCAGGTAGTCAATAAAATGAAAAAGCTGACCAAAGAAATCGACCAAGGCACCGCTGCCCTGATCGCCGATCTCAAACGAGAAGGGATGCTTGAAGACACCTTGGTGGTGTGGGGCGGCGAGTTTGGACGCACGCCAATGTCGCAGGGCTCCGGCCGAGACCATCACACCAAATCGGGCACCATGTTTTTGGCCGGTGGTGGAATCAAAGGCGGCATCTCCTACGGCCAGACGGACCCCTTTGGTTTCAAAACCGCCGAAAATCCGTTTCACGTCCATGACTTTCACGCGACCATGTTGCACTTGTTGGGGATCAATCATTTGAAGTTGACTTACAAATTCAAAGGTCGCAATTTCCGGTTGACCGACGTTCACGGAGAACTTGTCAAAGACATTTTAGCGTAGCGCTAATTCTGCATGATGACCGATAGTCGATGGCAGACATCCTCCTATCGGAAGTAGCGACAAGGATTTAGTCATCTATAATTTGGCAAGGAATGGGCACACCAAGTACTCCATCAAGGACGTTTACTCCCAAGAAAGCAGCGTGGTTGTGGCACTGGAC
>CALDEW010000361.1 GCA_937942355.1 uncultured Pirellulaceae bacterium
CAGGGCAATCGCCACCCGAAGGAATTAGCTGATCCGCACCTCTTCTGCAAAAGGTTCATATTTCGCAATCCCGATGTACTAACAACGGCGTCGAAATTGTAATAGTAAAACGGCGCATCAGTAAGAAATCACTCGCATGGACGCGACAACCATATTTTGGAGCTCATAATGATTCGATCTTCGATCGGTATCGTATGCGTCCTCGTTCTTATAACGACATGCGCTCAATCTACCGCCGCGCAGGCGCGCGGCGATTATTCTCTTAGTGCTTTGCGTGGCGGTGCTATGCAATCACGATTAAGTTGCTGGATCGAATTGGCCGATCAAGGCATCTCAGACCGGATACTTTCATCAGATGCTTACCACGATAAATTTCGATTTCGTGCTGCCCCGGTGAAACAGTCGCGCAATTGGAAGATGCCGATCGTGGATGTTCGTCCGGCAAAAGACATTTCGGTCGCTTTCAATCAGCCCAAAAAACGCCGACCGGCAGTAACAAAGACTGAAGACCCCCTTAGCACCGATAGCGCTCCAGTTTTCAATTGGGTTTGGGAATCGTCTGATGACTTGGCCGTTCGGTATTGCGAACTGGACGACCCGTTGGATCAGGTTGCTCCAAGTTTTATTCCGCGCCCACTTCCTGCGCGGAAAAATCAATCACATGTTAAACTCCTCAAGCTAAAGCTGGCAAAGGTGACACCGGAAAAGAAGGAACCATCCCAGCAAAAGCGCCCGATGACGACAGGTCGAAAGGACTACTGGAACTACTACGGAGACTGCGATCGTTGGGGTGTTGTTTTCGCGATTCCAGCCAAACGTTCGCCGGCTAAGCTGGAAGAAAGTCAACAGGTCGCTGAAGCGCGGCAAGTCGATCGGCGGAAATCCGAAATCGCGCAGGGACTTCAAGAACTGGCCGCCCTCATCGCCCACCGGTGGGAGAAAGCAATGTCTTTTTACAAAACAGTCTCAAAGCGACTTCTTGCCAGCCGGTCGTAGAATGTGTCGAAGCGGCCGGGCTGAGTCAGGCCGGGCTGAGTCAGATTCTCGGATTCACATTAACAGAACATCATCAAGAGTTTTGAAAGCGCTGAAAAACAGAAATCTTGACCGGTCCCGCCTCCGCTTCACTATCAAAGCTTCCACAGGGCCCGAGCTAATCCCAGGAAAGAACATCCCCAAACCCTCCGCAGATGACTTCTCGGCTCCTGCGGCGGTGGTCGACAGTTTTCGCGATTTCCCTACTTTGCAGCAGAATCGTACAGTGCTCAATTGTTCAGCGCTTCAAAAACGAACAATTTTTTTTCAGTGACCACAACAGAATTGATCAGCGTTTTTGCGGAAAATTCAGTTTTCTCACGGGAAAACAGGAGAATCCGGTCGCTATCGCCGTTTGACAGCACGATAGACAGTCTTGGCATAGACATTGCTTTTAGTGTATTAACGCCTTGCTGCACCTGTTTTTCCACGCACTTTGCGACCATCTGGCCGCCAATCGGCGTCCGGCATGCAACAAGATCGGAAATTGAGGGCTTTGCGGGAACCAAAGTCTGGGCAAGCCGGTAAAAACAGGTAATTTGTGTAGCGATTCTTCGGGACTCAAAATACACTACTTAAGCGTGCCCAAGAGGGCGTAAAACTGCAATAAACTGGGGACTAAGCCCCTCGGATTAACATCCCCCATAATGATTGTGTCGGAGTTAGATATGACCAAATGCCGCTCAAGAAGAGTCGTGCTTCGTGTTGTTTGTTTGGGTTTGATGGCATTTGGCCTTCAAAGCGCTTGCTTTGCTCAGCTCAACAGCACTCAAGATAAATTGTCTCCACGGATGGCGACGTTTGACAACGCAGAAGGCGAGACCTGTTTTTCGCTGAGCCTTGGTTCGGTAGATGCTGATGTTCAGCGTCCCTCGGACGTCATTGTTTTCGTAGACACATCGGCCAGCCAAACAGGCGTCTACAAACAAGACTCAATTTCAGTTTTACAAGGCTTTTTGAGCAGCCTCAATTCATCCGACCGCGTCAAAGTATTTGCTGTCGATCTTGATCCCGTTCCGTTGAATCAAGAGTTCTCTTCGCCTGATTCTGCCGATGTCCAATCTTCGATCGATAACTTGAAAGAGCGCGTCGCGTTGGGTTCTACCGACGTGATCAAAATGTTGAACACTGCCGCTGATAGTTTTCCGAAGGCAGAGGATCGCAATCGCAACGTTATCTACATTGGTGACGGCGTCGGCCGCGCTGGATTGGTCACTGACAAATCACTCTCCAAGGCGACTCGGAAGCTGGTTAAAAACGAAATTCCTTTTTCCAGTTTCGCCATTGGTCCTGATCGCAACATCGAATTATTGGCGGCAATCGCCAACCACTCTGGCGGCAACGTTATTGCCGATGTCGACCAGCCATCGTCCCTTGATAACGCGGCACGTGGTTTGGCTGCAACCGTTCACGAGTCTGTGTTTTGGCCCTCCTCTGCACAGTTGCCGGAGAACATTGCTTCGATTTATCCTAACGTCTGTCCCCCCATTCGCAGCGACCGAGACAGCGTGGTTTTCGGAAAGGTCACCTCGCGTGAGCCGATCACGTTGCAACTAAGTGGAAAACTGAACGGACAAAAAGAATCAATCGTTC
The DNA here is from genome assembly GCA_937942355.1 of uncultured Pirellulaceae bacterium. Taxonomy (GTDB): domain Bacteria; phylum Planctomycetota; class Planctomycetia; order Pirellulales; family Pirellulaceae; genus Mariniblastus. The sequence continues at coordinate 2,629 of CALDEW010000361.1, forward strand.
GTGAAATCACCCCAGAAGATTCAAACATCGACTTCGCTTTCCTGCCAAGTTTGATCGACGTTGCGTCCAAGAACGGTGGCATCCGGTTGCCCACCGTCGGTTCTGACGGCGTCCGTCACTACGCGCGCGTGCTGGATCGTACTTCCGATTCAATGGCCAACCTTGGTGTACGAGCGCTTGCGATGAACGACGCTAAGGCTGCGGCAACGTTTGCCAACGCAGCTTTAGAACGAAACCCAGCCGGCATCCGCGGACAGCAAGTTGCGATGGCAGCTCGCCTACGTGCTCAGGATAATCCTTTCGGAGATACCCCTGAGCCTGCCGATCCAAGCCCGTTCGGAGACGCCACTGAACCCGCTGCGCCTGCGGCAGACAATCCCTTCGGCGGCAACGCTGAAACCCCGTTCGGTGACGCCACTGAAACACCTGCCCCCGCAGCTGACACCCCATTTGGTGAAGTCGTTGAAGCACCTGAAACGGTCGCCGATGATCCTCTGTTTGCCAGCGAA
>CALDEW010000362.1 GCA_937942355.1 uncultured Pirellulaceae bacterium
AGCCGTTGACGGTTTGGATTCAATCAACGATTGCAGAAGCGCATCGTTGTTTTGCACGTTTGCATCAATGACGATTAATTCCGTCGGCAAAGCGGCCTGTGATTGATTCAGCGGTGATACTTGAGGGGCTGTCGGCGCAGCGTGTTCCGCTGGTATGGAGATGAACGTGGCGTCTGGCACGCCGTCAAAGAGGACACGATCTTCAAGCCGCTCAAAGAACGAAAGATAGTGCTTGTCAGAGAATGACATCGAAATTGCCTTAAATGAAGCGCGAGATAAGAGACTTCTGGGGTGGCCTGTGCGCATAATGCGCCTCTTATCTGTGTTTCGAACTTTTCATTGTTCTGACTGGCATCTGAGTTCGCGCGAAGCTACAACCGTTTATCGCGTCACTGTAAGAATTGTCGGTTGCTTAGAATGTGGCGATCACACAAGCAGACTTGGGCGTTAGAGAGCCTAAGTGCCAGCACTTTATGCGGGCATCGGATGGTTGTCGCGCATCAACAAATGGGACAAAAAAAGGTTTCGTTAAGGGGGCTGAACCTCTGCCAGCGATAACGAAATCTTATTGTTCAAAGAAGGTCTGCTTCGCAAAGCGTAAAAACAGATTTGGCAGGCGAACGATTCCGTCTCTCCAAACTTTTTTCGACGACTATTGGTCGGAGAGTTTGTAGACGCGGATCCAATCCACCCACATGATGCTGTTGTTGAGATCGGCCAGTTCTTCGTCGGTGGGCGTGATGTTTTGATTGGTCCGCCAGTCTTGATCTTCCGCGTTAATGATGATGTGCATCGGTTTGTTGAGTCCGGTCCCACGTGTGAAGTTTTTGGGATCAATCATTTCCTTGCCAGATGTCGTGCGGACTTTCTTTCCGTCGACGTAGTACTCCAAGTGAAACGGATCGCGCCAATATACGCCAACTCGGTGGAAGTCATTTCTCCAAATCGTTGAATTGTCCGCATACCAAGTGCCCTCATCGGTGGGCTGGTAGTCTTGAAACGGCCAACGAATGAACACGTGGTGACTGAGGTGAAGTCGCTCTGCCATCCACTGTTCGCCTGCGCGGTTACTGCCGTATGCCTCCAAGACGTCAATTTCTTGGGTGGAATCGGAGCTGAGCATCCAAACATTGGAGGCCATGACGAGGCCGCTGATTTTGGCGCGGGCTTCGATGTACAACGGGAAAGTGAATTTCTCTTTGGAGGACACGATTCCTGCGTAAATTCGATCAGAGCCTTTGATTCGACTGGCAGCAATACCCAGATTACCGTTGTGGACGTAAGAGTGCCCGGAGTTGAATTCCGTTTTGCCTGGTCCGCCCCAAGGATTGATGTACCTGTCCTTCCAGCGTTTATGAAACTGCGCCGGTTTGTCGGTAGGGTGGCCGGTGTAGTTGAAGTCGTCAGATACCGGTTGCAGTTGCCAGGTCTTTTGATTTCCCGCAGCGACAGGGACCTCAATGTCTTTCCAGTCTTGAGCATAACTCAGCGCCGGCAATAATACTGAAAGGAGTAGGGTGAGAAGGCTTGTGCAGGTGAGCTTTTGCATTTGCGTTACCGGGGGTGAATGTAGTCGGTGCAAGGGCGACAATTTCTTGAGGGCAGCAGATCACGGCAAAGCCGAGGCACCAACACTGGAGTCAGTGTCTGGAAGTTTGCGAGTTGGGATTCATTTTGACCGAATCCCACATTCGATTCATCTGGAACGGCAAATTGTCTACCCGAACGCTAGCCGCATGCACGTTGGAATGGACCCAAGTGTCGCGTTATTGTAATAAAAACGGATCAAATTGAAGACATCTAAAAGCTCGTCATCTTCTTGCCGCGGTTGACTCGCACTTGGTTTGAGCTTTGTGTTTTCGATGGGGAACGAGCCGTTAGGAAAGTTAAATCCTATTCAGCCCGGTTAATTTCCGCTTTATACGTTTAGGAGGTCAGATAAATTCCCTTAAAAGACGGACTAATCTTGGTTGAAATACGTATTTCGCTAAAAATAAGCTAATCTTCCGCACGCTGGCTGCCGTGGCATCACGGTTGCTATGTTTTGAACAATTCTTTAAATCCGATTGAATCTGGTCCTCGAATTTATTCTTGGCCACAAGTGTTTAACTTCAGCCCCAAACGTGGAACTATGAGTACCGCTCCTCGCAGCTTAAATCGTGTTGAACTTTCTAATCCGTTTGCCACGGAAGGAAGATCAAACAAGCTTGGATCGAATGGTAGAAATACCAGCAATTCAGCTCCTTGGATTTGGATCCTTGCGATCTGCTGTATTGTTGCAATCGGGATTTCAGGGTATCTGACTTGGGTGGCATTGACCTCGTCGAAAATCGCTGGATGTGGCAGCGGCAGTGTTTTTGATTGTAGCCACGTCACCAACAGCAAATGGTCAATGTGGATGGGCGTTCCGGTCAGCTTGTTAGCGATCGTGTCTTACCTTTCGTTGGCGACGGCTTTGGTTTTTGCAGTATTGCAAACTTCGCCAGTGATTAAACGTTTTGCTTGGACGGCAGTCGCGATTTTTGCCTTGTCGGCAGGACTGGCCGCAGTCTGGTTCACGGGGCTCCAAATCTACGTCTTAAAACATTTTTGCAGCTATTGTTTAGCCGCTCATGCCTGTGGAATCATCGCGGCTGTGATCGCGGTTTGGAAGATTCCTCAGCAATTTAACGTTTTGAAGTTTGCCGCTCCGGTGGCGGCGATTGGTACCGCTGTTCTCGTGGTCGGGCAAATCAATCAGTCTGAACCTGAGAAGTTTCGTATCGAAACTTTCGAGGTAGTGCCCGTTGTCAACGAAACCTTTGATGCTCCATTTCTTGCTCCTACCGAAAACGCGAGCGATGGTACAGACAGCGCTGTGTTCGAAGCACCCACGGTTTCGGTTAGAGGCAGTGCGGCGGTAGGCTTTCTCGCGCAGCTGGTTTCCGCGGAGAACATCGTGGCATTGGCGAGGCCTGCTACGGCCATGTTGGCTTTCACTTCTCCGCTTCAAAGTGGCGACGCTGGTGGTTCTGGATCCAAAGGCGGTTCCAATAACAAAGCCGGTTCCAACAGCAAAGCAGAGAATCCTCCAACCCAAGCTAAAAAACAGCGCACCGTTGGTATCAATGGTGGGACGATCAAATTGAACGTTGGCCAGTGGCCGCTCAGCGGTTCTGTGGATGCCAAACACATTTTTGTTGAGATGTTGGACTACAACTGCCCCAATTGCCGAAAGACTCACAAAGCTGTTTCGGGCGCGAAGAAGATTCTGAACGACGATGTTTCGGTGATGGTGTTGCCTATTCCGCTCAATACGGCTTGCAATAGCGCCGTCACGAAAACGGATGCTAAATTCATCGAGTCTTGTGACATTGCGAAATTAGCGATTGCCGTTTGGCGAGTCGATCAAGTGAAATTTCGCGAGTTCCACGAAGCCATGTTCTCCGGAGAGCAAGCCCCGACGTTAGCTCAGGCGAAAGAGATGGCAAGTTCGATGGTTGATGCGGCTAAGTTAGAAGCAGAACTAGCATCAGGCATACCCGGCAAGTTCATTTCTTCGATGGTTCAGCTCTATGAGAAATCAGGCAAAGGAGCAGTGCCGAAACTGATGTTTCCTGGGACCAGTATCGTTGGCGAATTCACGTCAGCCGAATCTTTGGCGGACGTCATCAGGCAGCAGACGAAGTAGTCTGCGAGGTTCTGTTTAAGCATGATGGACACCATACCATGATGCCCACGTCATGATCGCACCAGATCCTCTGCTTAGATTTAGCCGGTGAGCGCGGCGATGAAACCGGGGATATCAAAGAAACTAACGGTTTCATCATCGTTGAGGTCCCCTTCGGCTTGAAATTCACCGCTGGATAACAGGCCAATAAATGATGCGATGTCGAAAAAAT
>CALDEW010000363.1 GCA_937942355.1 uncultured Pirellulaceae bacterium
CCGCGAAAATGCGTTGCACGTAAGACCATTGATTGATGCTGGTGTCGCTGGACGATGGTGTGATGCTGATGTAAGCGGGCGCCTCTTGCCAGTACGTTCCATTAAAGTATCGGGCCGTCGTGCTACTTTGAATCGTGAGAAGCGCTTCGGTGGGCACGGCGTTATCCTCCATGTAACCCTCGTACTCGATTATGTCTTCAATGGTTTCACGAGGCGACGGTGATGTCAGCGTTAGGTTCGGTAACGACGGTTCGCGGAAGCTAATCAGTGACTGTGTCAACGATTGCTGCTGTGCAACGGGTAAAGAATCGAACCGATTTTCCAATTGAAAAGGGTCCGACCGCAGGTCGTAAAATTCGTGTTCCCCGCTAACCCAGCCGATATGAACCGAATCGTAGAAACGTTCGGCCGTGTAGGTCATCGGAACCCTTTGGTCGCCGACATATTTACTGGCCCAGTTTTCAATCATTATCGACCGCCGCCACTGGGGTGGCGGAATCGTAGCTTCGCCCTTTGCGATCGGCGCGAACGACTTACCATCTAAGTCATCCGGTATCTCGGCACCGGCCAGTTCCAAAATCGTGGGGCAAACGTCTATATGCGCGATCAGATGCGGAGCATACGTACGTTGCTCGTTTGTGATAGGCTTAGGTGGAGCCACGATCAGCGGAATGTTGGAGCTGCGGTTGTAGGGATCTTTCTTCGCGACCAACCGATGGTGCCCCAGCGAATACCCATTGTCGCTGGTGATAAAAACCCATGTGTTATCCAATTTGCCCTCATCGGCGATCCGGTCGAGGATCGCGCCGAACATATCGTCGACAGACTTCATAGATCGTAGACGGCACATGTAAACCAGCTGCAAATGCTCCTTCTCAACCTTTGTCAGTGGCGGGCGCTTCACGATACTTGATTTGTCACTGACATCAGCTTCGTCAAAATCTGGATCATCGACCGGTTGCTTGAGGTGTGAAGCGTAGGTGGCGTATTTGGGTTGGACCATTTTTGTGACATCACCCCCCACCGGAGTGTGAGGTGCAAAGGGAGCCAGATACAAAAGGAATGGCTGATCCGATCTTTGTTCGAATTGCCGATCCAACGCAAGCAGCGCCTCGTCACGATCGGCGAGAGTAATATATTGATCGTCGTCGATCTTATAGGACGGCCAGCGCTTTGGCGGTGATATGTTTGAGAACTTGGATGTGCCAAAGTACTTGGCTCCCAACGACGCGCTGAAATCGTCCCAGCCGGGAGGGACTTGTTTGTCAAATCCCGCGTGATGATATTTTCCGACATGGATCGTGCGGTAGCCGGCGCGTTTCATCCAGACGCCCAGCTCATTCTCATCATGGCCCAGCGCTTTGAATCGTTGGTATCCACCTTGAAAACCGTTTTCATTAGGGCTGCCTGCGCGCCCAATTTTGCAACCGTTGTTAAAGGCGTACTTGCCGGTGAAAAACGCGGCGCGACTGGGGGCACAAAACGGTGTCGTGCAATGAGCGTTGGTGAAGGTCGTTGATCGCGCCGCTAATTTTTGGAGCGTGGGGTAGTGAGCCTGGATGTTGGCGTCGCTGAGGATCTCCGTATCGGCATCGTCGAGATTGAGAACAACAATGTTGGGCCGTCGTGTTTGTGTTATTTCCGCTGACGCGATTTGCGCAGGCACTGATCTCCCGTACACGACCGTGACGAGCGCGAGCGTGATGAATTGATAGATGGCCGTTCTGAATCGCATGATTTCGAGTCGTTCACGTTGAGGAGCAAAACACGATGAAATATACACCGCATTCAAAGAAGCAGTCCTGAGAAAGCCGCGTTCGGGATGATACGTGCCTCCACGGCCTCCCGTTCACGGGATTTTCCGGCTGGTCGACTATTGGCAGGATTTAACGATCATCAAGAATGGAGGACTCCGTTTGTGAGCGGCGAGGCGCTAGCCGTTGGTTCGCAGAGTAATGTTTTCTCGATGTTTTTTCTCTTTGCTTGGCAACCCGCGGCTATCGCCTAATGGCATTCTCTTCATCCAAAAATTGGATAATGGTTTAACGTCGAGTCGGCAGGCGACCGTGTTTGGCGGAGCAATGCGCCGACGCCTTCCGGCTAGTCGTTAAACTTACCAAAGGTAGTGCCGCCAAAAGAAGAAACATTGGGACAACGCGACCCTACGAACCAGCGGCTAGCGCCCTGCCGCTCACAGATCGAGTCCTCCGGACCCGAAATGGGTCGCCTGGCAGTCGGCGATCACCGACGCTCGTAGTTCGGCCAGCAGGAAAACGGAACCCGCGATGCAGATGAAGTCGCTGTCAGCCGCATCGGAAAAGGATTTCGTCCACGCTGAAACGGGTTGGGAGATGACCGATACGTTCTGCTGGAAACCCAACAGACGCGCATGTTCAACCAGATCGGCGGTTGGCATGGCGCGGGGATTATTTTGGTATTGGGTGAATACAACCTCATCAAAAATAGGTAGCAACACCGCCAGCATTTTCTCGCAATCTTTCCCTTTGGTGGTGCCGAAAATCAGCGTGCGTTTGGTGGCCGGTTTCCACTGAGGCGAAACATCGCACAAGTAATCCCGCAATGCTTCGGTCGACGCAGGGTTATGACTCATGTCGAGAATGACAGTTGGCTGCGAGCCGAGTTGTTCCATGCGTCCGGCCAGATGAGCCCTCAAAAGTCCGGCGCGAATCGCATCCTCACCAATCTTCCAATCTGATTGGCGAAGCTCGATGGCGGCAGCAATCGCTAAAGCCGCGTTGTCGGCTTGATGACTTCCCAGCATGCCCGTCTGCAAATCCTTGATGTGAACGTCGTGCTGGATCGTTTTCATCGTGAAGTCAAATGTGACGCCGTCAGCCTGCCTCTGGATCGCAAAATCTTCGTCGCGCTGCAGCAGCGGGCTGTTTCGGTCTGCGGCAACATCTTGGATCACCGGCTGGCAAGGTTCCCCGGTCACGCCGCAGATCACCGGCACGTTGGGTTTGATGATGCCTGCCTTTTCAAAAGCAATCTTCTCCAGCGAATTTCCCAATTGTTTGGTATGGTCCAAACTGATGTTGGTGACGATGCTCAGTTTCGGCTGGCACACGTTGGTTGAATCAAGACGCCCGCCCAATCCCGTTTCCAGCACGACCGCATCGCATTTTTGATCGGCGAAAAACTGCATCGCCATCGCCGTGGTGAATTCAAAGAAAGTCACCGGACGCCGGTTTTGCGACGCAAGCCATTGATCGTATTCGGCAACGACCGGTTCGAAGCGTTCAAAAACGTTCAGCATCTGATCGTCGGTAATCAGCTCGCCATCGACCGCCATGCGCTGATGGATGGTCTCCATATGCGGCGATGTATATACGCCGGTCCGAAATCCCGCAGCCGTTAGGATCGCGCCGAGCATCGTGCAGACGGACCCTTTGCCTTTGGTGCCGGCCACGTGAATGACGGGGTACTTCAGTTCCGGGGAACCTAATCGCTGGACCAACCCCTGCATCTTGGAAAGATCAAAGCTCTTGGGGGCCACGTAAGCCTGTCGTTCGTAGTTGATACGACCGTACAGTTTTCCCAAGAGAGATTCGAATTTGCTTTGAGTTGGAGGGTTCATCAGATCCATGAAGAAAAAGCGGAGCCGCTGTGGACATTGTTTTCGATGGATACCAAATTGAAAAGCCGGTCAGCCACAACTGTCGATTTGGTGCGACTGACTCACACGCTCGGGCGCCGGATTATGTGATTGAAGTCGATCTAATTTCAACGTCAATGTTACGAAAACGGTTAATAAAGCTGATCGAGGCCAAGTTTGAGGTTCCCTGTATTTTCGTATTGTTGACACTTGCGCCGGTAGTATATGCGACCTCAATCGCAAACGTGGGATCCAAGCTCATGGACTCATCCCCGACGAAGAATTCATTTCCGGTGATCGTGACGTTTTGTGAATTGCGTACCGATAGCGCCGTTTTGCTCCACAGTCGAAAGCGATTATCGGCAATCGTCAAATTTGAGATCAGATGCGAATGTCCCTGCACGACTAGGTCTCGGTGACGGTCCAGTTTGAATGACACCACGGCGCGGGTATGAGCATCTTCAAGGTAAGGGGCGCCAAAGCCGTTGAAGTTAAAGTCATTGTTCTGAAGCAAAATGTCGCGCGGGATATTCCCCAGTGGCCAGCTGGTTTGGTTGTGAGCGGCGATCGCCGAATTTTGCAGGCCGGTGTAAGTGCTGTCGACGATTTGAACATTCTCCGCCATCAAGAAGGTTCCAAAGCGGCGGCTATTGGAGAAGGCGCTATTTTGGATCAAACCGTTTTTTGACAGGTCGCGGTTGAAGACTTGGATATCATTTCGGTATCCCAAGAACGCTTCGCCGACACGATCACTGTTATCCGACACCACCGCACCGGTGATCGGTTGGTCGAAGGTAACGCGGTTGATTCGTTTAAAGTCTGTTGTCGCATCCCCGGGCAGCGTTTCCGAAGATAAGACACGCGCCTCGCGCAGTTCAACGCCTTTGATCGGATCATAAAAAAGGACTTTATCGCCGGGCACAAAACGCCGATCGTAGCTGTTTGCGATTTGGCTGAAGTTTACCGTGGCAAGGTCAAGCACATTCGGGGCAACGATATTGACGATGGTTGATGGCAGGCTGTAGAGGTTGGAAACGTCATCACCAACCCCTTCAAAAGTCGAATCTTCTACCCAAACGCCCTCCCGATTGTCCTGGATGTGAACCGCGTCAGCGTTGACGCCTTTCCAGCGTCCCGGTTTGATTACGGTATGGCTGTCCAAGATATTAATATGAGAAGAACGACTCGCCGAAATGAAAGTTGACGATGAAGAAGCCGCCACAACATCCGATAGCGTGACTTGATTGGATCCTCCAAAAATTCCGATCACGTTGTGCTGCCCGCGCCGCTGCAAAACAAAACGATCGCCAGTTTCCAACCCTTGAGCGTCGATGAAGAAGATCTTGTGCAGTTGACTGTCGGCGATTTCCCTTCCGAAAACTGGCAGATAGCGCTGTTGAGAGCCGGATTTTAAACGGCCTCCGATCTCAGGATCGCTGGCGTAGCCCGTCCCGCTTGGGTTAGTGTCTTTGTTGAAGAACTCCTCGCCCGGGGCGACCGTGACCGCTGGATCGACGTTCAGTGTGATCGAATTGTCGCCAAGATCTACGTCTTCGATGATTCCTTGAGAGAATGTGATGGCGCGGTAGACGTCGTCCTGCGGCGTGATTCCTTCGGAATAGCGCTCAACATAGTCGACCTCAAAGTTCTGCAAAATTACTCGTTCACTGTCGAAGACATGCAGAAAACTGGCTGCTGGATTGGAGACGAAAAATTGTGCTCCTCCGCCATCGAACACAAAATCGTTGCCTTGGTAGATCACAAACAAAGCCGTTTGAGAAACCGAGAGCTGGTCGATGTTGTAGACGCCAGGGGTGAACTGGAGCCTCACCGGACCCTCGATGTTTTGAGCCGCCTCGATCGCGGCGGTGATCGCAGCATGGTCGTCAATGCGATCGTCGGCAATCGCACCGAAATCGGCAGCGTAGATCACGTTTTCGTCACTTACGTCGATCGAACGCAGCGGCGCTTCACGTGGCAGAATACGAACAACCGAAAAGTCGGTCCGAAAGCTGTCTCGGAGATGGTTGCCGTTGGCGCCAAAGGCCACGAAAATGGTATCGCCTTGAGAAAGACTGCCCAGATCGAGGTCGAAGCTATTGGGGCTCTCATCGGTGGTGAATGTTGTTCGAATCAGGCGATCGTTCGCGCTGGTGCCAACGACCACTTCCAAACCGTCGCTGGAGTCAGCGGTCAACTCTATGAAGCTGTCGCTAAGGGCGTAGAAGCCGGAATGTTCTACGGTGTATGCAGCGATCGCATATCGGTTTTTGAAATTCGTTTGGTCCGTGTAGCCTTGCCCAGGGTGCCCGCCGCTGCGACTTAGAATGAGATGCCCCACCGAAGGATCGCCGTCGGCAACAGGCGCGCGTCTACCGTTGCCAGTCAACGTCAACGGTTGATAACTGGTCCGATCCTCTAACCCGCCGGTGGAGAGGTCGGCGTTCAAAGGCGCGTTCCAATAGTACTGCCAATTTGTGTTCAGCTGATCGCCGGTGCGATCGAAATCAGCGCGGTAGTTTCCTACGGTCTGCGTGCGGCCGGCAAATCGCGTGATGGAAAAATCGGTTCGAAAGCTATCGTAAACGGCGTCGGAGTCACCTCCAAAAGCGACGTGGATCTGCTCCCCTTTGGCCACAAAGCCAATCCGAGTGTCGAAATAGTATCTTCCATCGCTGCCGGCAACATTGGAATAAATAGCCTCGCCGTCGTTGACGAAAACTCGGAACTCGACTCCGCCGGACCTTTGATCGTGCACGCTTAGAAAACTGTTAGTGATTTCATAGTAGCCCGATTCTTGCACTTCATAGGAAGCAATGGCGAACCGATCGTAAGTCGCGGATCTGCCGTTGCGTTCTCCCAAACCGGGATGACCACCGTTGGCATTGAATCCCAACACGGGATCGTTGATAGAACTTATCGGGACAAGGTTTGTGCCTTCATCGTGAAGCGCCCCGTCGTTGGTCTGGTAGGAGAAATGGGCATT
>CALDEW010000364.1 GCA_937942355.1 uncultured Pirellulaceae bacterium
TCGATATCAACCGACACGTTGACGTCGCTGACGCGTCCCTGCATCCCCGCAACGTTAACCCATGACACGCCAAAGGGCACGCGCGTTACCCGATCGCCAATTTCCCGATCGAGCGTGTTGGTAAACGTTTGGCTGTTGCCACCGGTGGGAGGCGTTGTTGGTGCCGTCGCTTTATGGCTAACTCTCACTTGGTACGTGCCAGCCTCTGAATTTTGGTAAGAACCTGCGACGGCAAAGTAAGTGCCCGCGGCAAGGTTCTTCACGACTCGGCTGTTGAGCGAATTGCCGAAGTCGTCGTTCTGACCGACCAGTTGGCCGCGGCTGTTGTAGATACGCAGCACCGAATCAAGCTGACCGTCGGTGGCCACCATCGTGATCGTGGTCCGACCGGGTTGGTCGAGTGTGAATTTAAACGCATCCCGATCACCGGCTCTCTCCAGATCACCGCGTCCAACGCCCCAGCCATTGCCGTTGAGCTTAATCTCAGTCGCGTTGTTGTTGATGGCGTTACTGTGATCATCCCCCGGCTGAGTCGGCGGTTGAGTTGGCGGTTGAGTTGGCGGTTGAGCTGGTGGTTGAGCTGGTGGTTGAGCTGGTGGTTGAGCTGGTGGTTGAGCTGGTGGTTGCGTTGAACCTACGATGCCGTCGATCCAATTGGCGAACGTATCGACACGGGTGTCGAATGAACGATCTCCCAATTGGTGGGCATCGTTGTCCCCGCCAGACGTGACGCCTGCGATGACTTGCCGTCCATTGACCGTGATGAAGGCCGGTCCGCCAGAATCGCCTGGTGCGGTGTTGGCTTCGGAGTGCCTATCAAAATTCCAATTGATGTGCAGATTAGTGACCTCTTCGATTTCGGTCCTCCCCACCTGTTTTCCGTCGTCGTTGGGGTCGAATCCCCCGGTGCTTGTGCCGCCTTCGCCAAAGCCAACCAGCGTCATCAACTGTCCAACCTGTGGCGTCGAACGATTAATTTCTGCCGGCGTCACGTTCGTAACGGCGCGGCTGAGCTCAATGATGGCGATGTCGTAGCCCGCGTCGAAGCGGTTGTCGTTGTAATTGGGGTGGGTCGTGATCTTGACCGAGTTGTAAGTTCTGCCACCGACTTCAAACGTGGCCGCATTATCCGCCATGCCTGGAACACAGTGGGCGGCGGTAAGAACATGCGTGGGCGAGATCAAAGTCCCGGTGCAATCGCCGTTCAACAGACCGACTGCTTCGTACTGATCGGTTTGAACGCCGTTGACGATACGGGCGGTTGGTCCCTCAACGTAGGGCCGTGTTTCGACGACGTTTGCCGAATGGGTTGTTGCGTGGTCGAGATTGGCAGCCTCAAAGCCGACGGCGGCCATCAGGTTGCGAGTTTCGAGCGTTTCGAAGTTGAGACTGTTTCTGTTTTTTCTTTGACGTTTCATTTCTGGGGTCTCCAAAAAAGTAGCTGAATGGGGAAGATCTACAGCTACAGCGGAAATGGGATCCCAGAGGTGACAAAAGAAATGAAATTTTTCTGCTTTAGCCCAAAACACCGGTGAAAACAGGGTTTTTCTCAGAGGCGACCGCTCGCGTTACTCACTCAAATAAACGGTGCAGTCCGGATTGTCTTCGAGAAAACGATCCAAGGCGTCATCGCTAACGTCACAATTGTCGATGCTTAACGAATCCAACTTTAGTTTTGCCAGTTGATCAATCGTTTTGTCAGAAATCAACGTGGAATTGAGTTCCAAATCCTTGAGGCTCGTAAATGCGGCCCAGTTATCAGCAGACCGATCTGACACTTCGGTTTGGTTGAGTGCCAAATAAGTCAGCGTCGAGATCTTGGAAAGCGAGGCGACGGCATCGTCGCTGATTGCGGTGTTGCTAAGATCCAAAAAATCCAGCCGCTCCATACTCCGTACCGCATCGACGGCTTGGTCAGTGATTTCGGTATCATTGAGCAGCAGGTCGGTAATGTCTGGCTCGGCCGCGATTTTGAGAACAATCGCATCACCGATCGCTGAATAGTTCATCGCAAGATATTCGAGATCCGTCTTGTCCATGAGCGATTCCACCTCAGCGGGACTGAACTCGATCGCGCCGACATCCAACGCGGTTAACGGTGGAAGTTGTTCGACAAGCTTTAAAACTGTTTTTGCTGAAACTGGATTGTAAGCAAGGTCCAGCTTCACCAACGATTTGAGTTCGTTAAGGGATAACAGACTGTCATCGTCGACCGCATTTTCTGGAAGGTAGAGTTCTTCTGTTTTTGGCAACCGATTTAGAAATGGCAACGCGTCGCCGGTGAGATTACAAGTTTGGATTTGCAGGCGCGTGATGTTTTGCAGTCGCGCCCAAGACTCGGGCCTACACTTGAGTTCGCAATTGTAGAAGTCAATTGCGCGAAGCGTTGAATGGTTGCCGATGGCGTGAATCACTTCGTCGGTGATAGGTGCGTCGGTTAAGCTGATCGTCGTTAGTGGGATGCTCGGGGAGAATAGCTTCAAGGGTACTTCGTCACCGGCAAGATCCAAAAAATCAATTCCCGTAAGTTGGAATTTGCCTGCGGGCACTGATTGTGCATCTTCAATTTCTTGCACGCCCATGTCGGACGCGATGGATAAAATTGCTCCTTGATTCAACGACCATTTCACAACGTTGTCCTGATCAAGCTCATTGCCCGCAGAATCCGTTGACGAATAATAGGCAAACCAACCAGCGCAGCAGGTCGCCAGCAGCAACGCGATTCCCGAGATGAACAGACCCCAAGGCTTGACACGGGTTGCGTCTGTTTTTGCATGTGGTTTGTCTGCAGGAGTTGTTGTCCTCTCGCTGGTCATTGCCGCGGCCGCTGAACCAGCGTGTTCTGGATCGGCAAACGGCAACAATGCTGCTTGGACAGCGGCCATCGACTCGAAGCGATCCCCAGGGGACTTGGCCATCATTTTCTGAAGAATCTGCACCAACGGCGTTGGAACCTTCCAGCGATCGCTCAGCACCTGCCCGTCGATGGGTTTCTCTCGATGGTCGACGATGACTTGGATCGGGCTGGGGGCGTCAAACGGCGGTTTTCCTGTGATCAATTGATGCAACGTACAGCCAAGGGCATAAACATCGGCCGCCGCCCCGGCATCGCTGGCATTGATTGCCTGTTCCGGAGCCATGTAGGCAACAGTGCCCATCGGCATGCCGAATTGGCTCAGTTCGGAACTGGTAAAAGTTTGTTCAAAGGATTCTTGTTTGACTCGGGCCAACCCCATGTCAAGCAATTGTGCGTCACCACTGGCGTCCAGAAGAATGTTAGATGGCTTGACGTCGCGGTGGATGATCCCCGCGTTATGAGCGGCCTCCAACGCGCTGGCAATTTGAGCGCAGATGACGCACGCCGACGGGTAGTCTAAGGGACCTTGTGCGCGAATGATTTTTGAAAGATCGTCGCCCTCGATCAGTTCCATCACCAGGAAGTGAATTCCATTGCACTCATGCGCATCGTAGGCCGTTACGATGTTGGGATGGTTTAGTTTTGCTGCGGCTTGCATTTCTCGTTTAAAACGTGCCATGCGATCCGCCGAAAACGACTGCGCTGGCAACGTTTTAATCGCGACATAGCGATTCATCGACCGATGCAAAGCGCGGTAGATGACGCCCATTCCACCGGCACCAATCGTGTCGACAATCGTGTAGCGATCTAATCGTAGCGGTCCCAGTTCGTATCCCAACAGCGCGTCAGATTGGTATTTCGTTAAGGCACCAGCAGCGACCAAACGGTTGGCAAGCTCTTCGGCGTTTGAAAACTGAGACAAATTCAAATCGTCTAAATGCTCTTTGGCTTGGGGATCACTAAGCAGTTCATGCTGGCGGATTTTGTCGATGAATTCTTGGATACTGACCTTAGATGAACGCACGGGCTCGGTTTCGACGGCATCGGTTGACGGATTCGAAGCAGAGCCGTCCATCATCCAAGACGTTTGCAGCAGCTGTTCAATGCGCGCATCAACTTCATCAACCAGATCGGGTGCATCGGCGCATAGTTCGGCGGCGGTCAACACTTTTCCGGCTTGCCTTGCGACTTCCCAGTCGATCAACAGTTCTTCGATTCGGTTATCGTTCATTGGGGCTCGATGTTGAAATTGACGGGGCGGCTAAGCTTTCGTGCAGCAGCCTTCTGGCTTCATTCATGCGACGGATAATGGTGCGATTGGAAACCTTGAGAATGGAAGCAACCTCCATTTGCTGAAGGCCCGCGTACCAGATCAGGGAGAACGTTTCGCGAATCTCTTCGGGAAGCTGGGCGGTGGCTTCATGAAATTCGGTCCACTGTTCTAAACTCACGGGCTCTTTGGCGTTAAAATTTCCGGCGGCCTCAAGCTGTCCCCCCGGATCGTCGGCGGCGCGGCCTCCGCCAGCGCTCTGATGTTTGGCGCCTTGTCCATGCACGCCGAAATAGTGTCTTCCCATGTCGATCAACGTGCGGCGAACCTGCGTCGCGGCCAGCCCAATGAATGCCCGCACAGAATCGGGCTTTGCACTGGTTAAACTGCGGTGCAAACGAATCAGTGACTTTTGAAAGACGTCGTCCGTTTGTTCCCAACGGCGCAGGCGTGGATAATTTCTCAACATCCGCTGCGTCAACGAACGAAGGCGACTCTCGAAACGAAGCAGCAGTTCGTTAAACGCATGATCGTCGCCTTGGTTGGCAGCGACGAGGATATGCTGAAGTTCGGTGATCGTATCGTCGGAAATCTCCATCGAACTACTATAGCACATGCACTTTCTTTTGTTTTCCGCGGGGCAATCGGCCAATCCATTATTTCAGACGTTCACAAGCGCTGGATTGGCTCTAAAATACTGCGAACTCTTTCACGGAAATAAAAATGGCTGAACCACTTAAATATCACTACGACGTCATCGTTGTTGGCGCCGGTCATGCCGGGACCGAAGCGGCCGCCGCGGCGGCGCGGATGGGCGCTCATACAGCACTGCTTACGACCAACCTCGACACCGTTGGGCAGATGAGCTGCAATCCGGCGATCGGCGGTGTGGCCAAAGGGCATATCGTGCGCGAGGTCGACGCGCTGGGCGGATTGATGGGGCAAGCCATCGACGCGTCGGGCATCCAGTTCCGGATGCTCAACACGCGCAAGGGACCGGCGATGCACAGTCCGCGCGCCCAAGCCGATAAAAAGGCGTACCAGAACTGGGTCAAGTGTGCGATCGAGAACCAGCCGAATCTCGAACTGCGGCAAGAGATCGTCGAAGATCTATTGGTTCAAGAAGTCGATGGCGTCAAGAAGATCCTTGGCATCTCCGCCAAGGGCAACGTGCAGTATCTGGCCGACGCGGTGATTCTTACCACCGGGACGTTTCTTTCGGCGCTGATGCACACCGGCGAATCCAAAATCGCAGGTGGCCGCGCCGGTGAAGGAACTTCCTCTGGCATTAGCGGCGCTCTGACGCGTTTAGGATTCCAGCTGGAAAGATTTAAAACCGGCACGCCTCCGCGGCTCAACAGCCGGACCATTGATTACAGCAAAACCGAAATCCAACCCGGCGACGACACGCCGCAACCGTTTTCGTTTCTCAGCGATAATTTTGCGGTTGAGCAAATGCCGTGTTGGATCACTTACACCAATCCAAAAGTTCATGACCTGATTCGCGATAATCTACATCGAGCCCCAATGTACAGCGGGCAAATCCACGGCAGCGGGCCGCGCTATTGCCCTTCTATCGAGGACAAAATTGTCAAGTTCGCTGACAAAGATCGTCATCAGTTGTTTCTCGAACCCGAGGGACGGCAAACGCAAGAAGTCTACGTCAACGGTGTCTCCACCAGTTTGCCACGGGACGTCCAAGATCTGATGTTCAAACTGATTCCGGGTTTGGAGAATGCCCAAATCATGCGATACGGTTATGCGGTGGAGTACGATTTCTGTCCGCCCGATCAATTGCGAAACACGTTGGAAACGCGTTCGGTGGACGGGCTGTTTTTTGCCGGGCAGATCAACGGCACGACGGGTTACGAAGAAGCCGCTGCACAAGGGCTGATGGCGGGAGCCAACGCGGCACTGAAGCTGGCGTCTAAGCCTGGTTTAGTACTGACGCGCGATCAAGCTTACATCGGCGTGTTGGTCGATGATCTGGTCACCTCCAGTGTCGATGAACCATATCGGATGTTCACCAGCCGCGCGGAGTATCGTTTGCTGCTGCGGCAGGACAATGCAGATCGCCGGTTGACGCAGTTGGCGACGGAGGTCGGATTGGTCTCTGGCGAACGGACGGAGCGGCTGATCGCCAAAGAAACCGAAATCGCGCGAATCACTGCTTTGATTGACACAAAACGCGTGGGGGAAATTCCCATGGCCAAGTTTCTACGTCGTCCCGAAACGCAGTGGCAGCATTTGCTGGCCGATGCTCCGGAACTGGAGACGGTTGCCCAAGACGTGCAGGAACAAGTCGTCAACGATCTGAAGTACGCGGGTTACATTGACAAACAACAGGTGATGATTGACCGCCACAAGCGTTTGGCCAAGAAAAAAATCCCGTCTAACTTTGACTATGAAGGGATGACGCATTTGCGCCGCGAAGCGAAAGAAAAATTGACGCGCTTTCGCCCCGAGAGTTTGGATCAGGCTCAGCGTATCAGCGGAATCACGCCGGCTGATATCTCGCAAGTGATGATGCGCCTGGAAGGTAAGTCGTAACGCTGGATGCCATTTAAAAATCGGCTACTCTTCAAAGCTTGCCTGTTGAACTTCAGCGTCTTTGACGACGTCTTCTTCAGGCACAACCGGTGCCGAGAACTGATGCGCCGAATCGTAGCGCGGAGCGTCTTCGGTCGGTGTCCCCGACGTGGGTTTACGCAGCAGACCCGATCGCAGCACGTTGCCATTTCCAACTTCGTTGAGGTCGCGACCGGCGAATCGAGTCGAATCGTAGACGGAACCTTTTTGAAAGGGACCGGCGCCGAGCACCCAAGTGCTGGTGCTGTTGCTTTCGGCCTTTGCCACGCCTGATTGCCACACGGGGCGTCGCGACTGCCGGTCGTAGGCAAACACGACCACCTTCGCGATGCCTGATTGAGCGTCGCTTTGTGCAAACGAGATTTCAGGGATCGCTCCGACCGGCGAGCCGGAGAATACCGATGCCGCAGCCGACAGTCCGCCCGTTTTCGGTACTCCGTAAGTCACCTTGTGCCCATCGGTTCCCATCGCGCCCACGCGCGGTTCGACGACGATGTCGGCTTCATCGCGTGAATCGAAAATCAGACAGCCACCGGCAGTCAATTGTTGCCTCAGAGCGCTGATGACGTAGTTCGTGTTCACAAAACCCGCCGCCTTATCAGCCTTAAGGTAGGTCGAATCAACAAAAACGCGTTGGCCCGAGAGACTCGAGAAGTCAATCTTTGCCACCGCTTCGTCGATCGCGTTGGAGACCAGCAACTGTTCGGTCGCGACTCGTTTTGTCGTCGTGCCGCATCCTAATGTCAGCAACGCGAGCAAAAAGCAGCTGAAGTTGATCAAGCGATGAAAGTGAACGCTGGGTCGGTAGTTATATTGAGCAAGCACGGGATCGTTGCTGAGGGTGTGAGGCTATCGTCGTAAATTCGAAGTTAGAGACTTATGGCGATTTGGAAAACAGCGTTTTCTCTTTGTTTGCTCGGCTGACTACGCATTTAGGAAGGCACCGGCGAAACGACGGAGGAATTTTCCTGTTTTTTTTGCGATCGGGAAGATAAAAAAATCCTCAAACAAACATCAGGAACTCCCAAAGTCCCTATTTATGCGAGAGTTATGGTTTCCCAATCAATCTTGACCGGTGTTGGGGGTTAGATATAATCCGGCAACTTGGATAGTCTTGGCAGAGGCGGTTGTTTTCAGCGGTTGCGTTGGAATCGTAAGGATCGCAAGCATCGTAGACTGTAACGCTTGCGTTAGATGATCGCTCTGCTGTATCGAGTCATGGACAGGAAATCAACGCGGGGTCGTAAGACGCGACGCCGCTCAAAATTGGAAGCGTGTTTGGGATCTTGAACCGCTGTGTTCCCCCACCACCTACGGAGAGGATGGTTTGATGAGTACAAAAACGGTATTTACGACCGGAGAAGCAGCAAAAATCTGCAAGGTCAGCCAGCAGACGATTATCCGCTGTTTCGATAACGGTAGCCTTAAAGGTTTTCGCGTGCCTGGTAGCCGGTTCCGCAGAATTCCTCGTGACCACTTGTTCTCCTTTATGAAAGAGAACGGTATCCCGACCGATGCTTTGGACAGCGGTAAACGCAAAGTCCTGATCGTCGATGACAACGAGGAATTGGTCGAATTGATGCAGGACGCGTTCGCACGTGACGGTCGGTTCGACATTAAGACCG
Organism: uncultured Pirellulaceae bacterium; assembly: GCA_937942355.1. GTDB lineage: Bacteria > Planctomycetota > Planctomycetia > Pirellulales > Pirellulaceae > Mariniblastus. The sequence goes on from CALDEW010000364.1 coordinate 8,342, forward strand.
CCAATAATGGTTTCGGTGCCGGGATGGCAGTCCGCGAATTCCGTCCTCACTTGGTCGTGCTGGATGTGATGCTGCCGGATATCAACGGTAAAGAAGTTTGCAAACGCGTCCGCGGCGATGATTCGATGAAATCGGTCAAGATCATCTGTATTTCGGGCATGGTCGAACAAGACAAAGTCGCCGATCTGATCGCTGCGGGGGCCGATGAGTTTATGCAAAAACCTTTCTCGGTCGAGCGGTTGGTTGAGATGGGTTGCACGATGCTGGAAATGGAAAACTCGAACCCAACGCCCAGTTAATTTTTTAGGTTACTCGAAGTGCCTCCGTATAGAGTTCAAATGCAGCGTTACGACTTAATTTTAGGGTAGTGGATGAGGCCACGAATCCTGCGGCTGCATTAAACGATGCACGAAAGGCTAAATCAAAAGGCTAAATCAAAAGGCTAAATCAAAAGGCTAAATCAAAAGGCTAAATCAAAGGGTAAATCAAAGGGTAAAGGAGGGGCAGGGCTCGTTGCCTCACCCACTACC
>CALDEW010000365.1 GCA_937942355.1 uncultured Pirellulaceae bacterium
GATGTTCAGTTTCAAAAACCGATTGTTGACCGTGCGAATTTCGACATTCACCTGAGCCTGATCGTTGGCGGCAGCAGCCTGCCCATGTCCCGTCATGCTCAATAACAAATCACTCTCCCAGTACTTCCAACAATAGATGAAACCGAAAACAGGTTGGATTTTCAAACCTGTCCTAAGCAACGGGGCTCAATTCCTTTGCCAAGCCCAGCCGATCGGTAACTTACTCTTGAACAGCTTCGCCGCCAATTTCGATCGTTTGGCCCGGTTCTACCGCTTCGCCAATCTCAATCGCTTTCCCTGTCTCAGCGGCCTCACCAATTTCGATCGTTTTTTCAACTTCGGCCGCCCCACCGATCTCAATCGCAGGAGCTTCATCCGTTGGGGCCGCGGCTTCGACTTCGGATGATCCTGTTTCAACGTCAGCCTCAACAGCCGAACCGGCGTCTGTTTTAGCGTCTGCACCCGCATCTGCTTTGGCCTCGGCGCCACCGCCATCAGCCTTGAGTTCTGAACCGGCACTCTCGGAGCTCGTACTTTCAGAGCCATTATTTTCAGAGCCCGTATTTTCGGAACCAGCTTCTTTCCCATCTGTCATCGGCTTCTCAGGCGTATCTTCGGGAGCACCGATCGATGTCTGACCGGTCGCGCTGGGATCTATCTCCAGCTCGTCGGAGGTAACGCCGTTTTCACGATCACGAGCAATATCGATCAAAGATTTTTTCGTGGTTTGGGTTTTCGGCGGTGGCTGGTTGAACAGGGCGATGGTAACCATGCACAACGTAATCCAGATCAACGATGTTACGACGGTTACTTTGGTGAACGCATCACCGGCCTTGGCACCGAAAGCACTTTGACCGCCCATGCCGCCCAAGGCACCCGTTAGTCCGCCCCCCTTGCCGCGTTGCACTAAGATCAACAGGATCAGAAATATCGACCCGATCAGCAGCAGCAACTGTAACAAACCCAAACCAATATTAAATTGGCCCAGAATATTAAACTGGCTCAGAAAACTGAATTCGAAAACACTCATTTTTCGGTCACTTATCAATAGCAATGATGCAAACGCAAAAACCACAGGTTGAAAACTTAAGTCGTGGCTTTGGTATCTGCGAAATGGAATTCGCAGCCATTCTACTTGGCTGCTGCGATAATGGCCGCAAAACTATCGGCCTTCAACGAAGCTCCTCCGACCAACGCACCGTCGATGTCTGGTTGCCCAAGCAATTCGGTCGCGTTATCGGGTTTTACGCTTCCGCCGTACAAGATTTGCACAGCGTCAGCGATGTCTTGATTATACTGGTCGGCCAACATTTTGCGAAGATCAGCATGGACTTCCTGAGCCTGCTCGGGAGTCGCCGTTTTCCCCGTTCCGATCGCCCAAACGGGTTCATAAGCAACGACAATCTTCCCCATCTGATCGGCCGAAACGTCCTTGAGCGAACCGGTCATCTGGGCCTTGACGACCTCGATCGTTTTGCCGGATTCGCGTTCTTCGAGCAATTCGCCCACACATAAAACGGGAGTCAGCCCAGCGGCCAAAGCGGCGTGGACCTTCTTATTGATCAACTGATCGCATTCGCCGATCACATTTCGGCGTTCGCTGTGGCCAAGGATCACGAAACTACATCCGACGTCTTTGAGCATATCGGTGGAAGTTTCACCGGTGAACGCGCCACCAGATTCGAAGTAAACGTCTTGGCCACCAACAGCGACTTTGGAACCAGAGACCGCACCGGCGACTGCGTCCAGATAAACGGTTGAGGGACAAATCAGCACGTCCGCGTTTTCGCCGGCTTCGGCCGCGGCAACGCCTTTAGCCAGTTCCACCGCATCACTGCGCGTGAGGTTCATTTTCCAATTTCCGGCAATCAAATATCGTCTCATCGAAGATCAAGCCTACAAAATATGCGTTCGGACTCAGTAAAATTTTGAACCGCAAAGTCTAGCAGAAGCAATTTGAGGCGACAGGGCAATAAAGCACCCTTAGTGGATCTTCTTAAAAGATCTTTGGTGGATGAGAAAAAGGCGGTTTCGTTGTGCCAAAACAGCGGGTTCGGCCTATGCTGGGATCTCGGCACCTGAGGGCATCTACCTGAGGGATCTACTTTAATAATAGGCAGCTGGCACAGAAAGTTACCCTTCGCCTGCCAAGGCACCTTGGTTGGGCATAAATATTCCAAAGCGGGACAGGACTACCGCACTCCAAAACGCTTTGCGTGTTTTTGGAGTGCGGTGGCACGACACCGCTTTGGAATATTTCTAAGGGCTACCTATCCGAATAAACCCGAGTCGTTTCTTCCTTGGAAACCGCGACCTCTCGGCCATCGGACCGAATGCTGGCTACCACGCGCAGGTCGCCCGGAGCACTGCCCCGAGCCCGAACGGCAACTTGCACTTGCTGACCTGGTGGCAAACTGCTGATGGGTTCAAACCTAACCTGCTGGCCCTGAATTTGACTTCGCAAGTCCCCGTCGACGGACGTCGGTTCGAGCCCTCGTGGAAATTCGACTTTCAACTGGACGTTACTGGCAACCTTGGTGCCTTGATTGAGAATCTTCATACGATAGGTCGTGTCGGTACCGACTTCGATGGGATCCACCAAATCGTCGATTTCGAAAAACACATCCACCAAATGTTCGACTGCCATCTCCTGCGTCGTGTCGGCCGTCAAACGAAGATCAGCGTTGGCTTCAAACTTGATATCCTGCTGGCCGACTTCGACCGGTAGAGTCGTCAGTTCAACCGTCCCCGCAACACCTTCTTTTAGACTTGGCATCTTCCAATAGACCGCGTGCGAATTGGAATCATAGCGACCACGATTGTCAGAATTGACATAACGCAGCCCGCTGGGCAATCGCGCGATCAAGTTGACATTGTTTGCTTCCGCGGTGCCACCGTTTTCGATCGTAAACTGATGCGTTGCTTTGCGCTGTAGGAATCTTCGGTTGGGGCCTTCGCTGGTGACACGAATCTCCGGAGCGATAACCTCCACGTCGATTTCATGCTTGGCCTCGAGCCCTCCTTTTCCACTGACGAACACAACGTTGCGGAACTCGCCCACTTTGTCGGCGCGTAACGCCAACTGAATTTTGCGTTTTTGACCCGGCATCAATGTGCCGATCTCATACTCCAATTGGCGGAAGCCTTCTTGATATTCCAATTGATCAGGAACTTCTTCTTGGACGATGACGTTCGTTGCCGGCCCGTCGCCTCTATTTTCGACGATCACATCAAAGACCACGTTGTCGCCGATCAACACGCGCGGCCGCGCCGAATGAACGATGTCCAGCACGGGTTTAGTAACCACCGTACGCATGGAAGCTTGTGTCGCAAACAACACATGGGCGACACTGCCGATTTCTCCAGGCTGGGTGGGACGTAGTTGGAATCGTATCCGCTTTTCTTGGCCAGGTTCGATCGTACCGATGGTCCACTGCACGTCGCCACTGCGTTCGAGTTTCGTAGGTTCAGGGGATGCTCCAATGAATTCTGTACCTGAGGGAACTCGATCGACCACCATCACATCATTGGCCACGACGCGGCCAACGTTACGCACTTTGATTTCAAAATCAGCCGATTGATTGACCTGAATTTCTCGAGGCGAAACCTTTTCGATAGTTAACGAAGGAGACTGAACCCCCTCCAAACTTCGGTCGCCGGGCGTGTTTAAGCCACGTGTCCCGACAGCACTGGCCAGACGAGCATTCAATTGAGTGGAAGAAGACGCCGGTCTTCTCGGTTGCTCGGTTCTGCTGCTTGCATTACCCGCCAGTGGGTTTGATCTTTGCGTAGCCGAAGCAGGCCGCGCCGGCGGCCCAGGTTTGCGAGCAGCCGACTTGCCAAAGTCGCTGCTGAATGGGTTGGACGCCGGAAGTGCTTTTGCTTTACTGCTCGCTGCGGAATCGGTAAACGGCGATTGCTTCGTTGCACTACCTTCGGGTTTTGTGCGCCGATCTGCAAAGGATCGCAGGCTGCCTGTGTTGCCAGCGCTGGAAGTACTGGACTGAACGGGCCGAAGTACGGCCGATGGGTTGCGGACCGTTGGTTTGGGAAGTTGAGCAGGTGGCTTTTGCGATTGAGCAAACGGATTGGACAGCGCGCTGGTCGTTTTCTTGGTCACATCGGACGCCACATTGATTCCGGCGTTTGCTGTTTTCTGGGCTGTTTCTTTGGCGCTGGATAGGAGTGACCCTGCTCCCGAACTTAGGGCGCTTGCGCCCGAGTTGACCGAACCACGAAGGTCGCTGAAGCTTTTACTGGTCGCTTGAGCGGCTGATTTTGCAGCCGAGTTGATGGAGTTACCCAAGGTCGACCCTGCCGGACGAGAGCTGGCAGCTGAGTCACCAAATCCTGCGCTGCCGATTTTAGGGGCGAAACCGCTGGTGTTCACTTGAGCCAATCGCTCAGGAGGCTTCGTAGCCGCAGGTTTTGATTGGCTAACCGCAAAACCATCTCGTTTCGATGGAAGTAGCGGAGCGGATCTTATTACGGGAGTATTGGTGGGTTTGGCTGCCGTGGAAACGATTGGCGGTTTGGGTTTGGGTTGATTGCCCAACGAAAATCCGGTCGCCGGACGATTGGCGGCAATAGGGTTGCTCGCGGGCTTCACCACAACGTTTGGCTTGATGACTTTGCCAGAATCGCCAAAAACGCCGGGCTTGGCAATCTTTGCCGATAAACTATCTGATTTGGACGACGCTGATAAAACCGGCGGCTGCTCCACTTCTAACCCCGCCACCGTTTCAGCGTGCGGATCTTCCTTGGTGCCGCTGATCGATTGAATGACAGCAAACGTACCCAAAGCCACAAATAATCCCACTGCCAAAAATCGTCCGATAAGGCCGCGTGAAAGGAAGGGTGTTGGTGCGCTGTCCCGTTCGATTGAGTCCGAGTCGGCCATAGTTCTGTCCACAACTTGACGAAGTTTATTTGTCTGGCGTGGATAAACGAGCCGCAATTGAGCGCAATTGAGAAGTCGGCATCCATGCCATAGGGGGGTATTTCAAGCGCCGACGTCAGAATCCGATTGAGCCAAATCCTTTTGACAAACCGGGGGCCTCGCCGCTTAGGGAACTTTGTTATCAAAATAACAAGACTCGCGGAATACCAGTTTGGCCGACTCACAATCGCAAGCGTTTACCAATCTCTGTTGGCAATAGAAAATCCCGGCCCCAGCCGATAGAATTAGGACGCTAGCAAGTATCGACCCGTAGGTTGGGGACTCATCCTCAACCACACCAAACGCACCCCACGTTCAACAAACAACCACAACACCAAAAAACCACAACTATGTCGGAACGACCGTTTGTCCATCTTCACTGCCACAGCCATTACAGCCTTCTCGATGGTGCAAGCTCGATTCCCAAGCTGGTTCAGCGCACCGCCGACCACGGCATGAACGCGCTGGCGCTGACCGATCATGGCAATCTTCACGGCGCACTCCAGTTCTATAACGAGTGCAAAGCAAAAGACATCAACCCGATCATCGGCTACGAAGCCTACATCGCCCCCGGCAGCCGGCGCACCAAAGGCGGTGGGTCGGTCGGCGGTAAACGGGATTCGAGCTACCACCTGACGTTACTCTGTCAGAACGCGACCGGATTCAAAAACCTGGTCAAAATGGCATCACGTGCCGCGCTGGAGGGTTTCTATTTCAAACCGCGCATCGACAAAGAACTTTTAGAGGCGCATCACGAAGGCATCATCTGTCTCAGCGGCTGCGTATCGTCGGAATTCTCCCGCGCCATCGTCCGAGGCAACGGCAATTCGGCCGAAGACTATCTCAAAGAAGCCAAAGACGTCGCCGGTTGGTTTCACAACCTTTTCGGCGATCGCTACTTCATCGAAATCATGAACAACGGCGTCGATATCCAACGCACCCAGCTCCAAGGCGCCGTCGAAGTCGCCAACAGCGTGGGACTGCCGTTGGTCGCGACAAGTGATTGCCACTACGTCGACCGCGAAGACGCCGAAGCCCAAGACGTCATGCTGTGCATCAACATGGGTAAATTCCGCACTGATTCGGCGCGGATGAAAATGGAGGGCAGCGAGTTCTATTTACGGCCGCCCGAAGAGATGTACCGCAATTTCGAGGGACTCGAACACGCCGTCAGCCGCAGTCAAGAAATCGCTAACACCGTCGACATTGAATTGGAATTGGGCAAACGATTCTTCCCGATCTTTCAATTGGAACCCGACGACGAATCACCCGAGGCCCGACTGCGGCAGCTTTGTGAAAGTGGGCTCAAAGATCGCTACAAAGATGAACCCCACCGCTGCCTTGACGGTGTACTCTCCGAAGAAGTGCAAGC
>CALDEW010000366.1 GCA_937942355.1 uncultured Pirellulaceae bacterium
AGCATCGTCACATCTGGGAGCCCACGAAATTTCGCGTATCGCGCGTGAACTTGAGCTGATAGGGGAACAGAAACGAGCCGAATCCAAGATCACTTCACCCTTGATGGAAGATCTTAAAGACGCGATTGATGAAGTATCGGTGGAGTTCAAAAGATTCATCAGTTGATCCAGTGGGCTGACCGAACAGAATTGGATCGGTTAAGTTAAACACCCGTGGCACTGTTACTCTTAAAGAGGTTTTGCAGAGCTTGATCGATTGTAGGGCCGGCTCCTACCGGCCGCACCCACCTTTACCCGAAAAAGGCCGGTAGGGACCGGCCCTACGAAATTATACGTTTTCTATTTTCAACGCTATGAAATCTTTGGATTGGCTTAACGCCCGAATTATCTTTTACCCCACGTTGGCATGGAACGCATTGCTGGGCCGCGTTTTGAAAGTCAGAAACTGGTGGGACCCCATCGACGACCATGTCATTCTTGGGGCTTTCCCGTTTTCATCGGACGTCCAACCGCTGGCGGAACTCGGCGTGCGCGGCGTCGTCAATACGTGCGAGGAGTTCGGCGGGCGCGTTGCTCTGTACAAAGAACATGACATCGAACAGTTTTACATGCCAACGATTGATTTCACTCACCCGGCTTATGACGATGTGTGCGGCGCCGTCGATTTCATTCAGTCCCACGTCGACAAAAATCAGAAAGTCTACATCCACTGCAAAGCCGGCCGCGGACGCAGCGCCACCGTTGCCATTTGCTGGATCATGAAATCGCGCGGGTTGTCAGCCGCCGATGCGCAAAAATACCTGCTGGAAAAACGAGGCCACATCAACCAGCATTTGACACAGCGGCCCGTCGTGCAACGGTTCGAAGCCAACATACCAATGTAGCTACGCTCGCCAGAGCGTGGACTTGCGCGAAAACCATCCGCATCCACCGTCTGGCGACAGTGGCTACATAGAAATTTTAGCGCGTAGGCCGTATCAAGACGAAGTCGCAGCTACGGCAAGCCACTGAGCAAAGGTTTCCGTCTACCAAAAAGCATCCAACTCACATGGGGTAAGGGATGCCGGAACAGCGCCGACCATTTCCAAAATGACCTGCGTTCTTCGACAAGTCTTGCCGATCCCCAAGTGGAGCGTTTTTTTCTTATTGGGTCGGCTCGGTCCGGCCTACGCATTGACCTGCGGTTTAACATGCGGCTTGATCGGCGTGCGGGGATCTTTGGCCAGCGACCACGACAGCTCCTCGTACCATGATGACTCGGATTCGACCAGCGCGTTGATCTTCTTCCATATCTCAACCGGCGGACCAAACCCGCTCCAATCGACCGTCAGCACGCGCACTCCCCGACGGCGCATTTCGCCAATCAGCTTCTGATAGTTGTCATACAACTGCTCAAGATACTCCAGAGGAACTCCCTCTTCGGTGCTGCGTCCGCGTTCATGCATACGGTCAAAAGAATCTTGCGGCTTCACGTCCAAGTAAACAAACACGTCCGGCGGCATCACGTCGCGGCTGATGTTGCGATACATATCGACATAGAGGTCGTACTCCTCGGGCGTCATGAACCCTCGTTCCATCGCCGTAGTCGCGAACACGGTGTCTCCGTAAATCGGCCGGTCTTGGATAACCACGATCCCGTCATTTCCCCAGGCCTGTTCCACAGCCAAGCGGTGTTGTTCATAGCGCTGACACAGCATGAACATCTGCATCGCAAAACCACCGCCCGTGTTTTGGCCCGACTGCAGGTCGGCGTAGTAACGCTGGAGAAAATGATCGAATTGACGGTGAGCGGTTGGCTCTTCCATCACGCGCGTCTGATGCCCGGCAGCCATCGCAGCCGAAGCGATCGCGTGACAAGCGTTCGTCTTACCGGCACCAATGTTGGCGTCGATGGCAATGAACAAACCGTTCCGTTTAGCGTGAGAGAGGCTCATGGGGAGTTTCCTATTTAATTTCCGTATTAAGTAATTGACTGGCGTAATTTTTGTCTACTTGCGGGATTCACCGGACGGCTTCAACAAACGTTAGCGGCAAGGCGCTAGCCGCTGGTTCGTTGGGTAACATTTCCTGGTGTTTCCTCTTTTCGCTGAACACCCCGTGGCCAGCGCCTTGCGGTTGACATATGCCAAGACCACCGGGCGCAAGCCCTCCGGTTTCCGCAAACTAATTATAAGTCTGATGAATCTCCTGATCTGATTCGCTATGCTTCCGTTTCTCCAAAACCAAACGAATCGGGACCTCTCCAAAATCAAGCGAATCCCGCAAGACGCTCAACAGGTACTTCTGATAGGTTTTGGCAAACGAATCGGGGTGATTGCACTTCAGCATGATCGTCGGCGGCGAAATCCCAATCTGCGCGGCGTAGAAAATCTTGGGCCGGCGTCGGTTGGAACCCATCGGCGGCGGGTGACGCACGATTGCCTCTTTCAAGATTCGGTTCAGCTTCGGCGTACTGACGCGCGACCGCGATTGCTTGAACAACATCTGAGCATGGTTGAGCAAACGTTTGCAGTTCTTTCCGGTTTGTGCCGTGATAAACGCGATCGGCACGTTCCACAGCGAAGTGAAATTATCATGCAGATAATCCACCCAGCGCTCCGTCGGCATGTGTTCGGCCATCAAATCCCATTTGTTCACTACAAAAATGCAAGGCTTTTGATTCTGTTCAATGTAGTGGACCAACTGCCGATCGACCTTACTGATTCGTTTGCCGGCGTCGAACAACATCAACGTCACGTCCGCGTGCCGGATCGAACGGTGAGCCCGGTGCGTGCCGTAAAAATCAATATCCGTCCGTACACTCTTGCCGCGCCGCAGTCCCGGGGTGTCGATCGCAACGACCGTTTTACCGTCCATCTCGAACCGAACGTCAACGCTGTCGCGCGTCGTGCCGGCGACTTCGCTGACAATCATTCGATCGGCTTCAGTCAGCGTGTTGATCAGCGTGCTCTTACCGACGTTGCGGCGGCCAACCAGAACGAACTTCATTTCTGGATGCTTAATCTCTTTGGCGTCGATTTCTTCCTGCGGCGGCAGGTTCTCAACAATGGCGTCGATCAGATTTGTTTTCTTGCGATTGTTCTTCGCGCTGCAGACCAGCGGTTCTCCAAACCCCAAGGAAAAGAATTCATTCGCCGCGACTTCCCAATTATCACCGTCGCACTTATTGGCAACCAACAAAACGGGTTTATCTAAGGCACGCAGACGCTTGGCCACGCGCTGGTCCAACCCAATCGGCCCGGCCTTGGCATCGACGACAAACAAGAGAAGATCAGCACCTTGAATACCGATTTCGATCTGGTGTTCAATTTCCTCATCCAGTTCATCGACGTCGTTGATCCCGATCCCACCGGTGTCGACGATTTCGAAATAACGCTCTTCGTGGTTGAGCAATTGCTTCATGCGATCGCGCGTGACGCCCGCCATATCATCGACGATGGCCAAGCGGCGGCCGACCAGCCAATTGAAGATGCTGGATTTGCCGACATTTGGACGGCCAACGATGGATACTTGAGGCAACATGGGATCAGGGTCGACTTCGATTGAGGCGCGTGATTGCGGCCGTTATTTTGGCACTTGATATTAGCTTTGAATCATCTCAAATATTATCCGATATCAAACATTTGTAGAGAACGAATTTTCTCACCCGCGCTGGAATTAGCGAAACACCTCACCAAGGGTCCACTTTGAGCGACATCGACCTGAAAAAGACGCTGCTTCAACATCTCGACTCCCTCCGATGGTCCGGATTGGGGGACCTGCCCCAGACAGGTGCATTGGAATTCGATTTCAGCGATCTCGAAGCAGCTCCCGACACTCAACCGGCCAAGCCTCCGCAATCGCCAAAATCTGCCACCGAGCAGGCACCGGCCAAAGTCGCAGCCGAACCTACCCCATCGAAACCGACTCCAGCGCAACCGGCCCCACCGACGTTGCTGGCCGAAGGCGACTACGGCGATGTTATCTCCGACGCGGGGCAAAGATCGGCCGCATTGAAAGTCATCGCCGAAGAGGTCTCCGCGTGCACCAAATGTGCCGAGCTTTGCAGCAACCGCACCAAGACCGTGTTTGGCGTGGGTTCAGCCGAAGCAAAAATTGTCTTCTTGGGCGAAGGACCGGGCGCCAATGAAGACCAACAAGGCGAACCATTCGTCGGGGCTGCCGGGCAGTTGCTGGACAAAATTCTCACTGCGAGCTCGCTGTCGCGCGAACAGGTTTACATCGTCAACGTCGTGAAGTGCCGTCCTCCAGCCAACCGCAATCCAACCGACGACGAAATTAAAAACTGCTGGAACTATTTGGAGCGCCAGTTGGAGATCATCCAACCAACGCACATCGTGTGCTTAGGCAGTGTCGCGGCGAAGTCATTGCTAAACACAAAGTTGTCGCTGGGCAAGATGCGAAAACAGTGGCACCAATACCGCGGTAGTAAAGTGATCGTGACTTACCACCCCGCGTATTTGTTACGCACGCCGACCGCGAAGAAGCATGTCTGGGAAGATATGAAATTGTTGATGGCTGAGTTCGGCGTTGAGCTGTAGGGTAGGCATCGCCTAGGCAAGAGAGAGAAACGCAAAGACGCAACGGCGCTAAGACGCAAAGCGTTTTTTGGTTTGACTAACCTGTTTTAAAGCTTCGTGCTTAAATTGGGTTGGTTCGTTTTAGTTCTTCAGTGCTGCATCGGGGTGAAACGCTTTGCGTCCTTGCGTCTTTGCGTTAATTTCGTCACTTACCACCCCGCGTATTTGTTACACACGCAGACCGCCCAAAACCATGTCTGGGAAGATATGAAATTGCTGATGGCTAAGTTCGGCGTTGAGCTGTAGAGTTGGTATTGCCCAGGCAAGAGAAAGAAACGCAAAGACGCAACGGCGCTAAGACGCAAAGTGTTTTTTGGTTTAGTCGCCGTGATCTGGTGATACGTGTTTGAATCGGTTGGGGCGTTTCAGTTCTTGAGTGTTGCACTGGGTTAAAACGCTTTGCGTCCCTGCGCCTTCGCGTCTTTGCGTTAAAATACAAGCCCGAAGATCAATGTCACTGATCAACCGTATCGGCCCAGCAAGTAGGCCGTATCAAGACGAAGTCGCAGCTACGGCAAGCCACTGAGAAAAAGTTTCCCGCGCCCAAAGAGCATCCACTTCACCCCAGACAAACAACGCCGGAACAGCGCCGACCGTTTCTTCGATGGCCAGCCTTCTTCAACAGACCTAAAAAATGTTGAAGTGGAACGTTCCTCACTCATTCGGTCGGCTCGGTCCGGCCTACGCTTTGGCGGCAATTTTGTTCACGACCGCACCGATAACCTTTCCTGTTGACGTGGCCATTGCCGCCGCGTTGCGTTCAAAATGCACCGACTGCTGACCACGCTGCCCCAGTCGTTCGCGCAGATCAACGTCGCCTATCAACCGCTCTGCCGCGTCTGCCCAATCTTTGGCTGAACCGGGTCTTGTGAGTATTCCTCCGCCTGTTGATTCGACCAACTCCACAAACGCACCATGAGCCGGCGCGACCACCGGAACCCCCGCCGCCATCGCCTCGAGCGCATACAAACCCTTGGGCTCCAAAAACTCCGTCGGCACCGAAAACACTTCCAATGAATTGAGAAAATTCAGTTTCTGCCCACGATCCAGCGTCCCCAAGTTTTCATACGCTTCATCTAAACCTGCCTCGGACAACTTGCTCCATTGCTGGTCGTTGTACTCCTGCCATTGCGGGCTCTGCCAACCAGCGATTTTTAGCTTCACAT
>CALDEW010000367.1 GCA_937942355.1 uncultured Pirellulaceae bacterium
GCTTCGAGATCGGCGAAAAACCGGGGCAATTGATCGGTGTTTTGGATCACTTTTTCAGCACGATGAACATCATCGACTTTCAATACGGAAAAGTCGCCAATGAAATTGCCTATCCAGTTATCGGTGTAGAGGTCCCTCGATCTGAACACGATCAGCTTGAAGTGTTCCTCCAGGACTCGGCGATTCCGCCCTTCAAAGAGGTCACCGGAGCCGCGTCGGTCGCGTTCCGCGTTATTCCATTTCGCGTCGACCTGCTAGAAAACCCATTCTTCGCGGTGATCGGATTTCCCAACCGCCCAGGCGCGTTGAGGGACTTCATGCGCGGAGCCAGCAAATACGCGAACGTGTGCTACATGAATTTTGTCGATTCGGGGCAAGAGCTGGAACGGGCGCTGATGGGGTTTGAGACAAAAACAGAAGAGCAGGCCAAGGATTTCCGCAAATGGTTGATCGATTCGGAGACACTGTTCGAAGAGATCCCAATGGAAACGATCAAACACCTCAGCCAATCCGACGGCAGTTCGTCGGATTTCGCGGCAGACTTCATCCGGCGAAGCTAACATCGTCGTGGACGAAGCGACGAACGCATCAGTGCGGGATTCCGCGTCACCCTCGCAAATGCGTTTTGAAGTTGCGCGTTTTTAGTGCTGAAGGCACGCTATGTAATAGACGCAAGTCCATGGATTGGCCCAAAAAAATCCCCTCAAGTGCTCAAGGCACGACATGCTTTTGGTATCCAGATTCCTGTCGTCCTTTCAGGACTAACGGAGCGAACGATTAACCGTCCCCCGGACTTGCGTCCGGGCTAATACATGCCATCACTTCGTGATTAACAAAGCGCAACCTCAAATCTAACGCGTTCGGGTTAAGATTTTTGAGCATCGTTTTCGCTAAGTTGGGACATGCTCGGCTCACGACTCGGAGAGTCGTGTTACGTAAAGCGACTCTCCGATTCGTTAATCAACAGAGCCTTACGCCAAAGATTCCTTGTACTCTTTCACGGCAGATACAACCACGCCTTCGCCGGGGAACTCATTGCCTTGATCGTGCTTTGAATACATCACGTTGTCGTCGGCGGTGATTTTAAAGACGCCGCCACTGCCGCCAACCAATTCAGGTTTTACTCCAAATTCGTTCTCAATATCGGCCGCCAAACTGGTGGCCTGTGGGAGATAGAATCACGATGTGCAGTATTCGATTTTTATCTTCACTACATACTCCTTTTAAGAAAAATGTATTTCAACCTGGGGCAGACCCTAGTTCAAACTAAAACTTGGGGGGAAGTCGCTCATCGGACCTGAACTCTGCATTTCTTTTGCCAACCGACGCATAACTTTCAGAATGAACCGTGCGCGGTCGACCACGCTGTCAATCTCAAGGGCCTGCTGCAACTCCGTCGGTTGGGCACCGCAGGAATAGCAGATCAGATCCACCAACTGCCCCGTCCCCACGTCACTTTCGAGCAGACTATCCAATGACGCGCGGTCGAGATGCGATTGGGACGGCAACATTTCTAAGAATTGATCGATAACTTGCTGGCGTAAACTCTGTAGTTGGTCTTCCGATTCCTGGGACTCACTGTCGATCAGCAATTCGACTCGCGCCTTGCGAAAATCAAGTTCAAAATTGACCTCTTCAAGAATACGAGCCCGCCGAACTCCAGCCAAAAGCAAGTTGTAGCGGCCGTCCTCAAGCTTTGAGTGCGTCATGATTTTGCCAATGCAAATGGTGTCAAACAGTGCCGGTCGATCGCCGGCAGTGCTCAGTTGCGTCGGCTTGACCATGGCCATCGCGATCAACTGGTCTCCCGCGATCGCCTCTTCGACCATCAGTTTGTAACGCGGTTCGAAAATGTGCAGAGCCTGCACTACGCCCGGGAACAGCACCACATTGGGCAACGGGAACAGCCGCACGATGCCTGAAAAACTATCAGGTAGATCCAATTCAGCTTTGGCCATATTTTGCTTTACTCGTCAAACGACATGAACAATCGGAGCACGTACCAAAGCATCAACGCAACCGAGGCAAACAACGACAGTGACGCCGCCACGTACTGCGATGTTCGATAGCTGTGCAAGACGTTGGAAGTGCTGTAGAGGATGCTGCCGGACGCCAACAAAACCATGGCAACCGAGAACCAAATCCCCAACGGAAAACCTAAAAAGATGCTGGCCACGATCAAGGCGAGCGCCACCAATCCGCCGACACATAGTGCAGAACGCAAGAACGAGAAATCTGCCTTGGTGAAAAAGACGACGAACGTCAATCCGCCGAACACGACGGCAGTGACGATGCCGGCCGACACGATCGTATCGGGAGCGAAACGTTCAGCAACGTACAACAGCGGCAGAAACAAAACGGCCTGAGCAAGAACATAAACCCCAAGTCCCAAGTACTGCATGGAGCGCGATGTATCGCTGTGAGCCCATCTGTCTGCGATGTAGCTGACGCCCATGAAGGCACCCAAAAACAACAACCATGTGTAACCCGAAGTCACCGTGGCCGTGAACTGACCGATCTGTTCGTTGAACAACGACAGCGCGATCGCGTCGATCGCAGCAAAAGCCAAGATTGCGCCCAGCAAATGCAAATAAGTGTTACGAATGAAGGTTGCTCGCTCGTCGAGCGCAGCCTGCGCAGCGACATCGCCGAAGGGAACGTAAGGTGCTTGGTAAG
>CALDEW010000368.1 GCA_937942355.1 uncultured Pirellulaceae bacterium
AATAGGTGATCCTTCCGCCGCTGGGCGATCGGATTAAAGGGAAGCTCGGTGAGATTCCGACACGGCCCCGCCGCTGTAATCTTCGATTGCAACATTCTTCTTAAGCCATTGTGGACGGTTGACGCTGCCCACGAGAAGGCCGAATGTTGCTGGCACATCTTCAGATGCGTCCTGAGAAGGAGTCAGAATACCTGCCTATTCGTTTTCGACACAACGCTCTGCGCGGGACGAGCGGTTCGAGGAACGAATTTTTTATCATGACTGAAAATCCCAAGAGGATTGTGCGCCCACAGTGCGCCCAGACTCTCAACCGAAACGCCTTCACGCTAGTCGAATTGTTGGTTGTGATCGCCATCATCGGAATTTTGATCGGCATGTTGCTGCCGGCGATCCAGAGTGTTCGGGAATCAGCCAGGTCCATCGTCTGCCGGAACAATCTGCGGCAAATAGGTTTAGCCCTGCAAAACTACCACAGCTCCTTCATGCATTTCCCCTCTGGCGTGACCGACTGGAGACTTTGCAACAGCTTCGACCAATCCAAACGAAATTTGGCCTGGTCCGTTTTCATTCTGCCCCAGTTAGAGCAGGAAAGTCTGTATCAACAGATAGATTTATCTCAAGCCTTCGACAGTCCGCTCAACCGCGACGCGGGCTCGCAGTCGATCAGCGTCTACCAATGCCCCTCCGCCACTCGCCCTCCGAAACAAGAAGACGCCTTGGGAATCACTGACTATGGCGGGATCTATGGCGAACGCATCAACGGCAGCAACGATCCGCCCAAGGGATGCATGATCTTCGACGATCCCATTTCCATCGGTGAAATCACCGATGGAACATCCAACACATTGATCGTCGCCGAAGATTCACAATTCAGCGACGGCCAATGGATTAACGGCTGCAACGTTTTTGACCAAGCATTCCCAATCAACGCCGCGCCCGAAATCGATAATGACATCCGCAGTGACCATCCCGGCGGAGCCAACGGAGTCTTCGCAGACGGCCACGTCCAATTCTTAAGCGAATCCATGGAGATGTACACACTCGGTGGAATATGCTCCCGCGCAAGCGGCGAAATACTGGGCGCATTTTAGCGTTTCAAACTCATTCAACTTGACTTACTTAAACACCCTTTTAGACATTCTTCCGATCGAAACCCATGCAACACATTCTTAAGCTCAATTTACTCGGCGCGTTATTGCTCGTCTCCAACATGACAACTTTGTCTGCTCAGACGTTATTCGACTTCGAATCGTTAGCGGTTCCAGCGGCCGGTTTTTACCAAGGTGATCCGGCAGCAACGGGACCTGAACGAGACATTTACACGGTTGACTCATCTGGCCCATCGCCTTTCGGTGGTGCGGGCCAAGAGTACATCCAACGAATTAGCGCCCAGCAAAATGGGCAGACGGTCGACTTCACGAACACGTTCGACACGAGCTTTGGCGGATTCTATGAAGGGTTTGCCATCTCCAATACCGTCGATACCACGACCCCCGGGTTCGTCAATCAGTACGCGGCCTTTCCTGGTTCCGGTTCGGGAGGATCGAGTAACTATTTGATCAACAGCGGTGCCGGTTCGAGCGCGACTGCGTCCCTCTTGTTCGAGTCAGTCGACATCGCCAATACAACCTACACAGCAATCGCAACGCAGGGCGATGACGGAAACGCATCGCCATTTGTCAGCGGACCGTTGGCTGACTCAGACGGATTCCTGGACCTAATCATCAGCGGCTCCAACTCCGCAGCACCCATTAATCAGATCGTTGTATCGTTGGCCGACTACCGAACCGCCGCAGACTTTCTATTGGCTGACTGGCGCACGGTCGATGTTTCAGCGCTGCAAACGAACCAGTTGACGTTTTCGTTTGAAGGTTCAGACGTGGGGACGTTCGGGCTCAACACGCCAGCCTATTTTGCGATCGACAACGTCGTTCTATCTGCAGTGCCAGAACCGTCAGCGTTGGTTATCACGCTTAGCGCGATCAGCGGAGTTTTCCTCCGCCGCCGCAGATCGTAAGATTTAGCATCCCTATAGGCCGGACCGAGCCAGCCAAATCACGAACTCGTTCACGTTTCTATTGAAGTGAACCTCTGAGAGAGCTGTGCCTTACAAAGGAATAGGTTGGCGCTGTTCCGGCATCGAGCATCGGCGCGCTATCGAAAGGATGAGAGTTTTACTCGATGGCCGTGCCGTACCTGCGCCTATCGGCTGGTTACGGCCTACACCCAATTTCCACTCAGGACTTTTTCTTCTTCCGCTTCTTCTTGACTTTCTTCTTGCTTTTTTTCTTGCTCTGATTGCGCTTCTTCGTCAATTCTTTGTAGTACCGTTCCTCCGTCGCTTCGTCCTTAAACGCGGGGCGACGCGGACGCGGTAAACAGACAACCAAGTAGCCCAAAAACACCAAGGCACCCACCAATGCGTATCCAAGCAGATATTGTTCAGCCATCAGTATTTCCCGTAAAAGTGTTTTCTTAGCGCATTTTCTTAACGCATTGGCAGTTTAATTCGAGCAGGCGCCGACAGCAAGTCAGCCCAATTTCTCTTTTAAGAAATCGCACAACTCTTGGTTGGTCTCAGTCAAGGGAAGCTCAACCTGATTCTTATCCGCCATCGTCTTCACACTCAGTTTACCCTGCGCCAGCTCGTCCTCGCCGGCGACGATCACCGCCGCAAACCCTTGCCGATCCGCGTATTTGAGCTGCTGCTTCAGCTTCTTCGCATCGGGGAACACCTCCGTCTTGATTCCCTGACGTCGCAAGGATGCTGCGATCTGAAGATAAGTGTTGAGATTTTCGGCGCTGAATTGGACCACCATCACGTCGGCGCTCGTTTTGACCGGTTCGATCATTTCTAATTGCTGCATCGCGGTCAACAACCGGTCCAGCCCCAACGATGCTCCGATGCCGGGATACTCTTGTTTGGTGTAAAGCTGAGCCAAATTATCGTAGCGGCCGCCAGAACAGACCGACCCAATCCCCGGCAGATCGTCGAGAAAAGTTTCGAAAATCGTCCCCGTGTAATAGTCCAACCCACGCGCAATCGAAACATCTAAAACCAAATTCTCATCCGTGATCCCCACCGCCACGGTCGCATCGACCAGTTGCCTCAATTGGGCCACCCCCTCCTCGGCCAGATCGTGCCCCTGACACAGTGGTTCCAATTGTTGCAGTACCTCTTGATTGGAACCTTTGATTTCCGTCAGCTGCATGACACCTTCTACCTGAGCCGCAGAAGCATTCGCGGCCGCCATCATTTCCGCTTTGACTTTCTCCGGGCCAATCTTTGCCAGTTTATCCAACGCGCGAAGGACAACCACACTGTGATCGCCAAGGTCATTCTTTTGCAACAACCCGTTAAGCACTTTTCGGTTATTGATTCGGATCTTAAAACGATCGAAACCAATCGCTTTCATCAGGTCGAAAATCACCAACCCCGTTTCGATGTCGCTGGCCACTGACCTGGTGCCGATGGTGTCGAAGTCACACTGTGCGAATTCGCGGTAGCGCCCGGCCTGCGTGTTTTCGCCGCGCCACACCGGACCGATGTGATAGCGCTTAAAAGGCATGCCCAGCGTGTTCCCGTGCTGGGCTACAAATCGCGCCAGCGGAACCGTCAGGTCGAAACGCATACCAACATCACGTTTGCCGTGGTCGATAAACCGGAACATCTGCTTATCCGTTTCGTCGCTGCCCTTGCCGCAGAGAATTTCTGCGTACTCCAGCGCCGGGGTATCGATGGGCGAAAACCCGTAACTGCGGTAGACACTCCGCGCGACCTCCATCAATCGCTCGCGCGGGATCATGGATTCGGGCAAGTAATCGCGGAAGCCCTTAAGCGTGCGTGGCTGTATGATCTGATTGGACATAGAACTCTATTGAATAATGTTTAGCGCGGGACGTGGAGATCGGAATGTTTCGGGCCGATGATGAATCGCGTTGGCGAATTCATAAATCTGTTCGGGCGTCTCGAAGTAGCGATCGTAAGTAAAGGATTCGTCAAACTCGCATTCGTCGGTTGTGTAGTCGCGGCAGATCTGCGGCCGAGTTTGGTAGATGCCGCAGCGATAATCGTCCTGAAGATGTTTACAGGTCGTGTGGACCAGCAGATACCAATTCCGCCCTTCGACAAAAACGGTGGCGCGATCATGCAACAAATACCATCGCATAAAATCGAAATCGCGTTCCGATCGAGGCGTATCGATTGCCAGCGCGAAGTACTTGCAGCATTTGGCCGTGCAATGGTCGCACAAATTCTCGCCCGGTTTCAGCTGGCTGCGATCAAATTGGGGATTGGGTTTTCGGTTCATCGTTGTTTAGGTATATACTGCGGTTGGGACACCTCGATCGACGGAATAGCCTATCAAAGCCCGCCTGAATCTAACAGCCACAACCACCCTATGATCACCACGATTCTCAACGCGCTGCAACTGTTGGTGATCGTTGTCACGCCTTTTGTGCTGTTCACGTTGATCATTCACAGGCTCGAAAGGTTCACGCAACATCGGCTGGCGACGCGGTTTGGCTGGAAAAGCGTCCTCTGGACCGGCTGGCTGGGGACGCCCATCCATGAGCTCAGCCACGTGGCGATGTGTCTCGTGTTTCGCCATCGCATTGACGATGTGGCATTGTTCGAACCCGACTTGGAGTCCGGGCGTTTGGGCTACGTCCGGCACTCGTTCACAAAATCCAATTGGTTCGAACGCGTCGGCAATGTGTTCATAGGGCTCGCCCCGCTGGCCGGTGGCGCGTTGGCGCTGGCAGCGCTGCTGATGATGTTCTACCCCGAAGCCGTTGAAACGGCGCTGGCGCAGCAGAATGTTGGGCTGAACCAGCAAACCGTAGCAACTCAACCGACAGAGTCCTTCCCAACTGCAAACCCAAACCCAACCCCAAGCGAATCCATGGCAGCTTCGGTAACCAAGTTCTTCGACGCTACCGCGACGGCAACAGGCTCCCTGTTTCAACAGATATTCCAAGCAAAGAACCTTAAGACAAAACGTTTCTGGTGCTTCCTATATTTAACACTCTGCGTCGGCAGCCACATGGCCCCCAGTCGCAGCGACTATCACGGAGCACGCCGTGGTGTGTTGCTGTTGGGAGCGATCGTTGGAGGAATTGTCTTGCTGGTCTCCACCTTAGGATTCGATTCGATCAGCGTTTCGGTATCGGTAATGAAGTTCATCAGTCCTGTGTTGGCCGTTATGATGTTGGCGATCATCCTGTGCGCCGTCGCAGCCGCCATCGTCTACTTGCTAACCATGCTGTTTCCAGTGCGCTATGAAATGCGCTG
>CALDEW010000369.1 GCA_937942355.1 uncultured Pirellulaceae bacterium
TCAGCCGCACTCAACTGGATCCAACAAGGCAGTTTTGAAGAGGGGGAGGTAAGCTTCTTGCTGGTGGAGACAGAAGATTTCTATCTGCGTTCGGAAGCCTCCATGGTTTTGATGGGCAAAATAAGAGATTCCATCAACAATCAGATCGATGGCATCGTGGGTCCAGGTGGATATCATTTCGTCGATCTGGATGACCATTTCTTGCAGCACGAAATCGTCGATGAGGAAATTGTGATCGAAAAAACAATCTCCGACCCAGAATCGGGCAAAGCAGTACGGCGACATGTCGGGTACGCGCGGCTGCGATTCGATCAAGAGTTTGCAGAACTGGTCAATCACCAATATCAAGTAAACTTCAAAGCGCGACGTCTACAACGGACAGGGTTGGTTGGAATTTTGGCGCTGTGTTGGTTGGCTGCTGCGTATGGCTATCTTCGTGTGGATCACGCCACGCGACATTTCTACTCACGCCGTTTGCAAACTTTGGCGATCATCTTATGCTTGGTCCCGCTAATTATCGCTGTGTTAGTGGCAGTTGGCTGGAAACTAATTTGACGGACCGGTGGTGTAGGCGCGTAAAGCCAATTCCTACCGGGCGGAGTTCTACGAAAGCACAGGCATGCCTGAAGGCCATACTGTTCACCGCATGGCGCGAGATCATTCGAAACATCTTGCCGGCCAAACGATTCGCCTTTGCTCGCCCCAAGGCAGATTCGCTGCCGAAGCAAAACGGCTTGATCGAAAACGCCTGACTTCCGTATCGGCTCACGGCAAGCATTTATTTTATCGCTGGTCAAATCCCAAAACACGCGGCGGACGCGAAACGGTGATGCACGTCCACTTGGGTCTTTACGGCAAATTCAGGATTCATAAAAACCCTCCGCCGCCTCCGCGCGGAGCAGTGCGTGTGAGAATGATCGGTGACTTACGCACGATAGATCTCAACGGACCAACAAAGTGTGAGATCTTAACGGCGCCGCTGTTTCGAAAACTAAGCGACCGGTTGGGCGTAAATCCGCTTGATCCAAACGCCAATCCCGAGCTTGCCTTTGTTCGACTCAGTAAAACCAAAAAACCAATAGGTTCGGCATTGCTTGATCAATCATTGATTGCCGGCATCGGCAACATCTATCGCGCCGAAATCTTACACCTGTTGAAAATTGATCCCGAGATGCCAAGTTACAAACTTTCGCGGGAGCAGCTGGAGGAGATGTGGCGGCTTACCGTCGATCTTTTTAAAATTGGGGTCAAGCAAAACAAAATCATCACAGTCGATCTCAGTTTACTGAACAAACCGATCAGCCGTTTAACCAAGGACGAACGACTGATGATCTACAAGAAGCAAAAATGCTCATACTGTCATGGTGCAGTCAGAAAATGGACCTTAGGTGCCAGAACGATGTACGCTTGTCCCAAATGCCAGCGCTGAGTTCACATCGGCGACAATAGGCACATCGGCAGATCAACCTCAAACGTTGTGATAAATCACCATTTGATCAATCGGATTTCTTACCTTCGCGAAATTCTGCTGCTGATCATCTTCGGAACGATATCCAATGGGCAGCACAACCGTTGCGGTCAGGTTTTGATCGCCCAGATTCAACAACCGGTCATATTGAGCCGGCACAAAGCCTTCCATCGGACAGCTGTCGACCTGCACAGCCGCACAGGCCGCCATCATATTTGCCAGCGCGATGTAGATTTGTTTTTGGGCCCAGTGAATCCGTTGTTCGTCTGACATCGACATCACAGCGCCAATCATCTGCTTCGCATATCCGTCAAGCTCGCCTTGGGGCAGATCGCGCACCTTCTCGGTCAGCCGTGCCATGGTGCGGATGAAGGCTTCGTCAACGTCGGTTCGCGCGGCGAGAATAATCACGTGAGAGGCTTGCGAAACCTGCGGCTGGTTATAAGAGAAGGGAACCAATTCGTCTTGCGTTTGCTGATCAGAGACGACGACAAATTTGAAGGGCTGCAAACCGTAAGAGGTTGCAGCCAAATTCCCTGCGACGAGGATTGTTTGCAAATCTGCGTCGCTGACTTTTTTCGACGAGTCAAATTGCTTGGTCGCGTATCGCCACTTGAGGGCGTCAATGAGGTTCATGGTCGGCTTCGATTAGGAGCGCGGAAAAACCAAAATTGTAACTTCTGTTTCCGCTTGGCTACAGCCCATCACAATCAAAAGATTGCCGCAAGAACCACTTACACACCTCGGTTTTACGTTTGTGCTTGAATCGCAAATTCGAAAATCGGCGAAGTTGTTACGGCTCAGCCGCTTTAGAATCGCTGAAGCGATATCCGATGCCTCGGACGGTTTCGACGGCTTCGGCAGCATCACCCATTTTCTTTCGCAGAGAACGAATATGGACGTCAATCGTGCGCTCAAGCACCATCGTATCGGCACCCAAAGCCAAATCAATCAGCTCAGTCCGATCGAAGGCGCGTCCCGGTTGCCGTATCATCGTTTCTAGTAGCCGAAATTCGCTTGGCGTAAGTTCCATCGGACCTTCGTCCACCAAGGCAAGGTGCTTGACTCGATCAATCGAGACCCGACCGACGGTCACAACGTCTGCGCCGCCGAGCTCAAGTTCACGACGCCTGAGCAACGATTTGACCCGTTCCACCAACACTCTGACGCTAAAGGGCTTAATCACATAGTCATCGGCACCGGCAGAAAAAGCGTTCAATTGATCGGCCTCTTCTGTTTTCACCGTCAGCATCATGATGGGCGTTTCGCGGGTGAGAGGCTCAGCCCGCAATTGACGGCAGACTTCAATGCCATCTACCAAAGGGAGCACATCGGCAACAATGACAAGGCCCGGCTTCTTAGCTCGAGCCTGAGAGAGGCCATCTTGCCCATCATGGGCACAATAGACCTCGTAGCCAGAATTGGAGAGGTTGAATTCGAGTACGTTTGAGAGGGAGAGGTCTGCTTCGATGACCAAGATTGAAATTTTTGACATATCTCGACGGGCGCCCAACTTGAGAAAGGACCTAGTACTTGTTTCCTAGTGTGTCCATCAGGTGGTCGCTCCGGACGAAACGATAATAGCAAACATCAAGCAACGATTGCAGACGTGAATTCGCCAAACTCATCGCCTCGGCCGCCAATAGGTTTGCAGGTCCGAAGCGACATAACTCATACCGCTTTCGTCCCCAATAGGGGAGCTGAAGGGAGGATAATATTTCTTTAACAATCAGCGGTACGTTTTTGTCACACTGCACCAGCGAATGTTAAGCAAAAATTAATATTTACCACCCGAGGGCTGAGGAGCCTGTAGCTTATTCGAGCCATTAGTAACATGGCTGAGGATTCAACCATGTTGTGGCAAAAGTTAACTGTGAAACGCAAAGCCGATCAGCAATACTTTGCTTCGGAACCAAGTGAACGTTGCTGATCAGCGATGGGCAGAAGGCCGGCAATCACTTTTTTTCCACAATCGACGACACCGTTCCCTTTACCGTTATGGGGATTGGCACCGAAGCGACTCCCGTGGTTTCTCCTTCACGCAAGGAGACCGCTTGCAGCTTGGTGTCTCCAACGCCTAGGGCCCCCGTGGAGACTTCAATCGAGCCTTTTTCAGATGTGATGACTCCAACGGTTTTGGAGTTTTGTAGAATGATGATTCGATCACCAAAATTAGTCTCAGCCGAAACTTTTACCGGCATTGGAAATTCGCAAGTCGTTTCTTCGATGGAGAGTTTCGTAAACAGCCCTTTATTGTTGATCACCATCGGTAACACGGCGCTACATCGCGCTTCAATACTGTTTCGTGCCACTGACACGATTCGTAATTCGTGAAATCCGTCTTTCATATCACTCGTGTCCAAATTGATGTATTTAAGGTTGGAACCACGATGAATCATCACGCCGTCAAAAAATATCTCTACTCCCGCAGCCGCCACCTCAGAACCTTCGCGCGAGAATTCAATTTTCACTTGGCCCGAAACTTCGGCCATCGGCTCAGGGGACGTGATCGCGATTTTAGGCCGCTTTACAAACGGCTGACATAACGGATCGGCCACAAGAATAATCTGATAAGGACCGGCAACGGATTGGTAAAACGCTTCGGCGAGCGAACAACCCGCCACGTAGTGTGCATGTAGCATGGGGTGAGGAAACTTTGCCTGAATCGCAAGAGGTTCAACCACTGTGCCACTGGCGCCGGCAGCACCGAGCCGCAAAAACTCGGTCAGTTTCGTTTGCCCCTTAGTTTTGAAGAATCCTCCAACACTGGTCAAATTATCTGCAAAGGCACCTGGAACAAATTTGCTTCCAGACTTTTCGAAGTCAAAGTACTCATTGCCGGTGATTAGTCCCAGAACGTCGTCGCGTCTATTGGGCAATCTTGCTTTTTCAATTCGAGCGGTTTGCCCCATCTGTTTCAGCACTTTAATCGTAGGGTTGAAATTTCCCTGCCGCACTGTTGAACGAACATCTCCGGTCTGCGCAATGTAAATCGTTCCCTTGGGGTGAGTATCATCTGCGGACACAGCGCGGCTGAGGTACTCAATCGAAGCTCTGTCGCTAATGCCGTGGTCTCGCGTGACCGATAGTATCGCGCTGAGGAAGTACCGTCTGCCGTCGCCGGTTCTGTTGATCATGCCATTGGGGCCCCACGCGTATGCGTTGCGAAATCCATGCGGAGGGATGAAAGGCGAATCAATTTTGCCAATTCGATTGATCAATTTTTTGAAGTTAGGGTCTTCTTGAAGAGTACTAAAGCTTCTCTCACGTTTCATTTGAGCAACATTTTGCCATCCCATTGCAGCGGCATGCTTTAGAGCTTGTACCGCCAAATCGGTTTCACCATCCTTGGCACGAAACTTCGCCAGTTGGTAGTGGACCGCCGCCTGCCCTGGATACTTTTTTGATAAATCAAACAACTTCCTCCTAGCCGAAGCGAACTCTTCGCCTGTTTTACCAAGCGCCGCAACGGCCAGCCGATACTCTTCCTGGAGCTCTCCTTCGAAGGGTTTGTTAAGCCCCGCGCGATAGGGGCCTCGGTAATAATGGTTAGAGTTGAGAGCCATATAGTTGGGGTCATCCGCCAAAACGTGAGCCGCAAAATACGTCATGGATGTTATCGAAGCGATCGGCTGGTAAACTCTTGATTGAAGTTTCCCTCCAAAAGTTTCTTTTAGTAAATCCTGATGTTTCTGGATATTAACGCGCGTCGGAAAGTCGGATGAGTAAACGATGTAGTCAATGTTTTCGCTAATCCTCCTAGCCACCATTTCACTCAGAATTGGCTCGAGGATATGTTTGCGAAAATCCGCCAGCTTGATGATCTCGCGTTTGGATACGCCCGAGAGGTACATCACATTGCTCGGAGGAATGTTCCGCAGCGCGATGTAGTGATTTGCGATCACTTTGGAGGATCGCGATTCACTGTTGACGACCAAAAAAAGGTTTTCTGGACCGCCACCTGCGAAAGCACTTGGTATCGCCAACGCCGAAAGCGATACAGCCAACAGAACTAATGCAAATAACTTTCGAATCTGATTTTCCATTGCGCATTAACTTAGAGAACACTGTTAGAAGACTAGCTGTTAAAACTATCAAAAATACCCATTGAAAGGAATGATCAAACCTTTGACAGCTGGCGTGGAGCGTGTCTTAAGACTCAAATCAACCTCACATGTTGCCTAGGCATAACGTCTTATACCGCACGGGCGACACTATAAAAACAACTTGTTAGCCAACTCCCTCTGACTTTCGCTTTACATGTTCGAAGTTGCTCGCAGCTAATCACGGCCTGCGCTAAGATCGTGATTTTTTAAGGCCGTTCTGCACTTGGAGCTTCCATAGATGCCTTATAATCTAAAAATCTAACACCTGTGCCGAAATTCATTCTCGGCTATAGATCCTAGATTCTTTTTAAACGACGCCCCATGCAATTTCATAACAATACTGCCGCCCTCGCCAGACTGCTGGCGCTGCTGATGATTGCGACATTGACACTTTCGACGCATGCGTTGTCACAGGTCGAAAGCGGGATTGAACCAGTTGGGCTCCAATCTGACACACCGGCCGAACCCCGCAGCTGCAGCGTGATCCGAATTCCACTTCCAATCACGTCCGCAACGAGACAGAAAGTTCAACGCGCCCTACAAGATGCAGCAGCCGAGGCGGCCCAAGGAAACACGATCGAGACTCGTCCGGTGGTTATGCTGGAGTTTGAAACCAACACAATTGACACCGGCACCGGCAGCGATCTTACTGCCTGCTTCGGCCTTGCTCGGTTTCTCACTACACCAGAAATGGCCCGCATCCAAACGATTGCCTACATTTCGGCCGATTCTAACAGCACCGAAAAAATCAAAGGCCAGCTCACCGGCCACGCTGTCCTTGTCGCCATCGCGTGCGCGGAGATCGCGATGGAACACGGCACGGCGATCGGCGACGCAGGATCTGATGAAGAATCTGAAGACTCGATCGTCGTAGACATCTACAAAGACATTGCGTCTCGACGATATGCACTGCCGGTCGAAGTCGTGCTAAGCATGCTGAAGAAGGATCGCGGCTTGTTTCGAGTGACGACGCCAGAAAAGGTCGTTTTCGCCGGCGAACAACAACTCAATGAAATCGAAAACGCAGAAACCGAAACCACCACGCTCGCACCAGCCAACGAGCGTGCCCTGTTGACCAGCGAAAAACTTGAAGAGTTTCGATTGATCAGCCATCGTGTGAGATCAAAGTCTGAGCTTGCCCGAAAACTCAACATTGCCGCCGATCAGCTTAATCTCGACGCATCCAACGGCGGGAAGTGGGAAACGTTTTCGATCAAAATACCAGAGGTTCTGGATCAGCGGACAGTGCGTTGGATCATTCGGTCGATCAAACCCGCCATTGCGCGCTACGATGCTGTTTTGTTGCTTCTAGAGATGGATGATTCAGTCGGCGACTTGGAAGCCGGCGTCGACCTTGCACGCGCTATTGCGGAATTTGATGCCGCCAAGGTTCGTTCTGTTGCCGTCGTTACGAAGTCGGCGAGGTCTGGGTCGGCTTTTGCGGCTCTCGCGTGCGATCAGATTTTGGTCCAAAAATCGGCGACCTTGGGCGGCTTTGAACCGGCCGCCAACCCCGGCGATACGCGACCTAATTCAGTCACGCCGGCTTACCGCAGCAGCTACCTCACCGACGCCAAATCAATCGCGGCCAAAAAGGGACGGGATTGGTCGATGTTTTCCGCGATGATCGACGCCGAAATCAATATTGCCCGGTATCGCAACCGAGATACAGGAGAAACGAGATTACTCTCTGCCGAAGAATGGGAGTCGCTCGACGACACCAAACAATGGGAACTTTCAGAACCGGTAGATACCGCCAGCGGAATAAAGGCTGATCAATTGAAGCTGCTGGGCGTCGCGTCCAATGTGATTGAAAGTTCTGCGGATATAGATTCCATCTTCCAGCTGACTGAAGAACCAAAGGTGTTAACCCAGACTTCATCAGATCGTTGGATACAGTCGCTGGCTTCATTCTTGACATCACCTGCAATTGCATCATTCTTGATCATGGGAGCCTTTTTTTTCATCTCAACCGAAATGTCGGCCCCCGGATTGGGAGTGCCCGGATTTTTAGGCACTCTGTGCTTGGTAGGTTTCTTTTGGGCCCAAAAGAGCTTGAAAGCTACGCAAAGGGAGCAAAGATAAACACGGATGATAATATGTATTTAGAATTTGCCGCGCCGAAAGCTTTACATATGAAAACCGCAAGTCAAAACAATGCTGAGTTGTCTGATTATAGTGACAGTATCTTGAATTACATCTCTCGTGATGCTTATACGCCGGCGCAATGGAAAAGCGTTTGGCAGGCATTTGTTCGTAGGAGAGAAAAAAAGCTGGCGCAATCATTGTTGCGTGCGTTTTCTTTTGAAGGTGAAGCATGGGAGTAAGCATTGCTGTGCTGGTCTTTCTTTTTGGGGCGTGTGTAGGCAGTTTTGTCAATGCCGCAGCCTATCGAATGCCTCGT
>CALDEW010000370.1 GCA_937942355.1 uncultured Pirellulaceae bacterium
ATATGTTGTGTTTCCCGAAGTCCGTTTTTCGCTGATTATTCTCTCAGATCACCGAAGTCCTCTTCGATCTGCTAGCGAACTGGGCACAACATTTTGTGTTGACACGATCAACGACAACGATATATTGATCGACGCGACGCACGAAACGACGCTAGCGGCGTCAAGCTCCGACTGATCAAACACTAGATGTAGTCAACTACACGTTAAACTGATCTAGACACCCTATTTTATCAACGGACGCTGTGCACGCGACAGGATGAGAACGTCACCCATCGGATTGACCGCCGAATCGGTGATTTAGTCTGGCAATGATTGCTTTTTTGGTCTTCGCAGACCAAAGGTGTCACTCGCCTAGCCCAGACTAGCGACGGAATGATTTAAGGGAGAAGTAGAGAAGGAGTTTTTGGAAGGGAATCTTAAGCCGATTTAGGCCCGATGGCTATTGGATGGTCATCCTCAGGCAGCGACTAACGCGTCGGCTACTTCTGTTCTTTCAAACTCTCGACTCTCAAAAGCGGCATTACTTACCGCGTTCTCCCCAATCATTAAATTGAATGAACAAGACAACTCAAGCGTGCTGTGAATAGCCAATGCGCGTTTGAGGTCATGGAAACCCAAAAGGAGTACGAAGGAATGTTAGAGTCACCTGGAACTGATTCAGCGAAATCATCGGTCTCACTAGAACTTGTGACGCGCAAACGCGACGGTCGTGCGGTTCTGTTTGACCCATCACTGATTGCCCGTGCAATGGAAAAAGCTTTTTGTGCGGAGATGAAGCTGGACAGCACGACGTTGCTCGAAGAAAGTCTCAAGAATGAGATTCAACAGATGACCGAAAGCATCGTGCAAGAGGTCAAGGCACTGGCGTTATCAACCGAGGGAGTTTCTGTTGAACAGATTCAAGATCTCGTTGAAAAAGAGCTAATGCGAGCCGAGCATTTCGCGGTTGCTCGCCGCTACATTCTTTACCGTGCAGAGCACAGTAAAATGCGTCGGCTTCGCGCAGAGGAACGGATGGAAAGCGACAGTCCATTCCCTAGCGTTATGGTCAAACGCGACGGGGTGATGGAAGACCTCGACTTTGATCGTTTACGTAATCAAGTGGAAGTTGCCTGCGAGGGGCTCGGCGAAACATGTTCCTCAGACGAGCTGATCGACGAAGTAAAGAAGCAGTTCTATAACGGAATCACACCACGCGAAATCGGTCGCTCCATGGTGCTGGCCGCTCGTGCTCGCATCGAAAATGACCCTGACTACGATACCGTTGCGGGCCGTTTGGTACTCAAGATTATTTATCGTGAGTCTTTGGGCAAATCCGTCGGTGAAGATAATTTGGCGGAAACCTACCGAGACAATTTTGCTAACTATGTCAGCGAAGGAATCGCGGCCAAACGAATCACTCCTGAATTAGAATCGTTTGATCTTCAAAGACTGGCTCAAGCCATTGACTCCAAACGTGACGGGCTGTTTCCGTACCTTGGTTTGCAGACAATTTACGATCGCTACTTGCTTCATATTGATGGACGCCGCTTTGAAGCGCCTCAGTACTTTTGGATGCGAGTTGCGATGGGACTTTCGTTACTTGAAGAAAACAAGAACGAACGGGCAATTGAGTTTTACAACATCCTTTCCAACTTCCGCTTCACATCAGCGACGCCAACGCTGTTCAATGCGGGTACGTTGCATCCGCAACTCAGTTCTTGCTACCTCAGCACCGTAGCGGACGACTTGGATGGAATCTTCAAAGCGATCGCAGACAACGCAAAACTCTCAAAATGGGCCGGCGGCCTGGGCAACGATTGGACAAATATTCGTGCGACCAACTCACACATTGGTGGCACGAACGGGCAGAGCCAAGGCGTTATCCCTTTCCTCAAAGTCGTCAGCGACACTGCTGTTGCCGTTAATCAAGGTGGGAAACGCAAAGGCGCCGTTTGCTCCTACCTGGAATCCTGGCACTTGGATATCGAAGAGTTTCTTGACCTTCGTAAGAACACCGGTGACGAGCGACGTCGTACACACGACATGCACACCGCCAACTGGATTCCAGACTTGTTCATGAAGCGTGTAATGAATAAGCAGGACTGGACGTTGTTCAGCCCTGACGAAACCCCTGATCTACATGACCTCTATGGCAAGGCATTCGAAGAACGTTATACGTACTACGAACAACAGGCCGCCGATGGAAACATGAAACTTCATCGCACAATCCCTGCGAATGATCTGTGGCGAAAGATGCTCACCCGCGTCTTCGAAACCGGTCATCCGTGGATCACGTTCAAAGATCCTTCCAACATTCGGTCACCGCAAGACCACACCGGTGTTGTTCACAGCAGCAATCTCTGCACAGAAATTCTGTTGAACACATCGGCTGACGAAATTGCGGTTTGTAATCTTGGTTCTATCAATCTTCTGAACCATGTCACCGATGGAAAATTGGATTTGCAGAAACTAGAAGAGACGGTCAACACTGCCGTACGCATGTTGGACAACGTGGTCGACATCAACTTCTACCCTACGCCTGAAGCCAAAACCGCTAACCAACGTCATCGCCCGGTGGGGATGGGACTGATGGGTTTCCAAGACGCACTTTCAGCTTGCGGAATCAGTTACGCAAGTCCTGAAGGCGTTGAGTTTGCCGATCGAAGCATGGAAGCCATTTCGTACTACGCCATCATGGCCTCCAGTCGTCTGGCGGAAGAACGTGGCACCTACTCGTCTTACGAAGGGTCGAAATGGGATCGCGGATTGCTCCCGATCGACACCGTTAAGATTCTTCAAGAAGAACGTGGCGTCGATATCCAAATGGACGACAACGCCAGCATGGACTGGGCACCTGTCCGCGAACACGTTGCCAAACACGGCATGCGTAACAGCAACGTGATGGCAATCGCTCCGACAGCAACGATCTCCACGATCATCGGTGTGACTCAGTCAATCGAACCTACCTATAAGCACTTGTTTGTGAAGAGCAATCTTTCTGGCGAATTTGTGCAGGTCAACGTGCGACTGGTCAACGAGCTCAAAGAGCTTGGGTTGTGGGACGACGACATGCTTGAAAAAATTAAATACTACGATGGTGCTTTGGGTGAGATCCCCGACTTGCCCGAAGACATCAAACTCCGCTACGCCACCGCGTTTGAGATCGAACCCAAGTGGTTGATCGAATGTGCCAGTCGTCGACAGAAGTGGATCGACATGGGTCAGTCGTTGAACCTTTACCTGGGTCAGCCAAGTGGTCGTAAGTTGGACGACATGTACAAACTTGCCTGGCAGGCAGGTTTGAAAACGACTTATTACCTTCGTTCATTGGGCGCGACGCAAGTTGAGAAATCAACCGTCGACATCAACAAGTTTGGCGTGCAACCGCGCTGGATGAAAAACGCAAGCTCGTCTTCGGATATCTTGGTTGAACGTCAACCAGAAGTGAAGGCATGCAGCATTGATGATCCTGATTGCGAAGCGTGTCAGTAACCGCAATGCAAAGCTGAAAGCTCGAGAGGTTTGAGTCTTGATTCTCTCCTCTCGGGCTTAACGCTAACGTCCAGAGAATGAGCCCAGACAATTTTTGATTCTGGAGCAATCTTGGACTTTTGAAGTTAATTTGAACTTGCATTTGCGAGTTTACTATCGGGTTTAGTTTATACAACGTTCTGTTTTTATTTTGCATGGAGTCGCGAATAATGGCTATTGATATTGGAAGTGAATCAAAAAACGCAACGGACGCTAAGTCAATGCGAGTGTCCGCGAGTGAGAAACGATTGATCAACGCGACGCAGGTCGACGTTAATCAGCTGATGCCTCTGAAGTACAAATGGGCTTGGGAACATTACGACAACGGTTGTGCAAACCATTGGATGCCGACTGAAGTCGCGATGAACAAGGACATCGAAATTTGGAAATCGGACGTTCTCAGCCCCGAGGAACGCCACGTCATCATGCGTAACCTTGGTTTCTTTTCCACGGCCGAAAGCTTGGTCGGAAACAACCTCGTGTTGGCGATCTTCAAGCACATCACCAACGCTGAGTGCCGTCAGTATTTGCTGCGTCAAGCGTTTGAAGAAGCTGTTCACTCTCACACGTTCTTGTACGTGGTGGAGAGCCTCGGCTTGGATGAGGGCGAAGTCTTCAACATGTACAACGAAGTTCCTGCGATCGCTCGTAAAGACGCTTTCGAGATGGAATTGACCAAAGAAGTTCTTGATCCCGAATTTACGACTGAGACGTTTGAAGGCGCTCAAGCGTTGTTGAAGAACCTGATCGGTTTCTATCTGATCATGGAAGGCATTTTCTTCTACACCGGATTCGTCATGATTTTGTCGTTCCATCGTAGGAACCTGATGAAAGGAATCGGTGAGCAGTTTCAGTACATCTTGCGGGATGAATCGATCCACCTCAATTTCGGTATCGATTTGATCAACGGAATTAAAGCTGAAAACCCCCATTTGTGGACAGACGAATTCCAGCAACAAATGGTTGACCGCGTGCGCGAGTCGGTTGAACTTGAAATCGCTTATGCGGAAGATTGCTTGCCAAACGGCGTACTGGGACTCAACGCGGACCTATTCCGCGATTACGTTCAACACGTTGCTGACCGTCGCCTTGAGCGGATCGGTTTGCCAGTTCAGTACAACAGCACCAACCCATTCCCTTGGATGAGTGAAACAATGGACCTGGCAAAAGAGAAGAATTTCTTCGAAACACGGGTCACAGAATACCAAACTGGCGGCAAGCTAGATTGGGACTGATGGCTCCCATCCGAGCTGAATATTTCAAAACCGTGTGAGGAATTTTCTTCGCACGGTTTTTGTCATTTTGGGGCGCCTGACCGCTGAAGAACCCGACCACCGACTTAGGCCTACTGCTGCGTAAAACAATGCTTCAAACCTTGGCAATTGCACGTATTTCTTCAAATTTGCTCCGAAAATACGGACAGTGACTAAGATGATAACCTAAGTTTAAAGGTCGACCTTATCCCTAAAAATGGCCGATAACAATGAAACACCTTTTGCCTATCTCCGCTTAAAACAGATCAGATGAATCGCACCCCACAAACTAAGCAAGTCGATCATACCGCGAACAACTGCCCATCAGAAGAACGATTTCAGGCTATCTTGGCTCAATTAGAATCCTGCGAAGGTATGGTGCAGGACGAACTTGAAAGTTTTCAAAAAGCAACGTGCGGAACGGACCCAAGCAAGCGCACTGATTACTTACTGTCGGTCGTGATTCCAGTCTACAACGAAGAGGCTACCGTTGCTCGTGTCATCAGTCGCGTTGCGGCGCTTCCGCTGAATTTAGAAATCGTCGTCGTCGACGATTGTAGTACCGATGGCACGCGCGAAGTACTCAGTTTGTTATCGGGAATTGAATCCGTGAAAGTGATTCTCAAAGACGTCAATGCCGGCAAAGGCGCGGCGATTCGCACAGGTTTCGAAATCGCAACAGGCGACTTTTTGGTAATCCAAGATGCGGATCTCGAGTACGATCCACGTGACATCCCTCAACTCATTCAGCCTTTGCTTCGAGGAGAGGCCGATATCGTTTACGGTTCTCGTTTCATCGGCGACGAAGTTCAAGACGAATCTTGGATCCATCGGTTGGGAAACGCAGTTCTCACCGGAGCATCCAACCTCTTCAGCGGCTTGAAACTGACCGATATGGAGACTTGCTACAAGGCGTTCAGCCGAGAAGCCCTCCAAAATGTCGAAATCGAACAAGATCGGTTCGGGCTCGAACCGGAACTAACGGCGAAACTTGCAAGACAAGGCTTTAAATTCGTCGAAGTTCCAATCAGCTACGACAGTCGTGGTTACGATGAAGGTAAAAAGATTGGCCTGAAAGATCTCTTCAACGCCATCTACTGCATCGGCCGCTATGGTGTTAGCGATTAACAGGTGGTACGGTAGGTGGTCAGTTTATCCTATGGACGTCCTCCTCAATGAATAGTTACCGCTACTTTCTCTACGTCTTTCTATGTTATGTGCTTGGCTCCGCCTCCACGTTTGCACAAAACGCTGACCGCTTGGTTGAACTGGAAATTTACAGCACACCGACAACTCCGGCGACGACTCGGCATCAATGGTTGGAAGCATTGTCCGAAGCAGGAGCCGATCGCGTTTCGGCAAAGACCAGTCGTAAACCTGCGCCAAGCATTGAGGAAACAACTTATGGCGGCTCCAAAGTAATTCTGGTCAAAGGCGTGATCAATAATCGGAAGATCAAGCTGCCCAAGAAAACGTTTTCGATCACCGACCAACGCGGCATCAAAGACTACTTACAGAGCCTACGAGCCGACGGTGCGAAAACTACGCTGGCGGAAAAGAAAGCCTTTGGGTTAACTTCCGAGCAACTGATCAATGTTCATTCGAAACTTGCCGGCACCGTCACAAGCGGCACCCAAGGCAAAGAATCGGGAAGCTTGCTTAACCAGCTGATCCAATCACTGCCTCAGAAAACGAACCTTTCACCATCGGCGCGGTCGGCATTAACCTCGAGCGAAAAGGTCTCCAACGAATACCAAGGGCTGTCAACGGGAACCGCATTGTCAATCGAACTACGTCGGCACGACCTTGTCTTGCGGCCCTCGCCGAAGCAGGGCAGGGGAGTAGAGCTGGAAGTCGTTACCACCTCCCAAGCACCTGAAAGCTGGCCGCAGGGTTGGCCGCCCAAAGCAGCACCTGTGACGACGTTCCCCAAACTCTTTGAAGTCACCGCGCTACAGTTGAATAACATTCAATTGGACAGCGTGCTCAGTGCCATCTCGCGCCGGCTGAAAATCGAGTTCATTGTCGACCCGGCGGCGTGGGGAACGAAACCTGTCGATCTTTCTACCGTAAAAGTCACCTTCAATAAGCCACGCGCAAGTTACTCCGCTGCGATCGGTAATATTCTCAGCCAATCTAAACCTCAATTACGTTATGAGATCCGTTTGGATGAAAACGGAGAACCCTTCATCTGGATCACAGCCAACTAGTGCTGTATTCCAACTTATATTTAGGATTGGAGGTAGTGGATGAGGCCACGAGTCCTGCCCCTCCTTTACCCTTTGATGTCGCCTTTACTGTATCGTTTAATGCAGCCGCAGGATTCGTGGCCTCATCTACTTACCCAAAAATTAAGACGTAACACAGCACTAGGTTCTACACCGCGATCATTCAACGATTGAAACGATTGGCGTTGCGTTTGGCGGTGTTGGGGCTGAGATCAATTTTCATGCTCAATTGAGCCTCCGGGCGAAGCAACCACGCACCATTTTCAAAACGATTTTGAACTTCGGCTTTGACGCGGAAGCGACTACCGGCAGCTTCCATCTTCAGTGGAATACTCACGATCGTGCCATTAAATGTCACCGTTTCGCCGCCAGCTTGCTTCAGCGTGACGATGGTCTTTTGCCCCATCACATCCTGAATGTTGCACTCATCCGCAGAAACGGTGCCCTCGACCCAAACACGCTCTATCCGAGCGAAATGTACGATCGGTTCACCCTTGTTCACCCATTCACCGGGGTGCTTAAAGATCTCCAACACCTGACCGTCGAATCCAGTTTGGACCTGTGAATTACTAATCATCTGGCGAATCTGTTTCAGGTTGACTTCTTCTATACCGGCCTGGCCGATCGCTTCGCGTTTCTGCATCTTAGCCACCATTACCTCAGCTGCCGATGCGTCCTTGGAGTATCTGGCCCGCATCTTTTCTTGATTCGACTTCGAGCCTTTGCCGGCCAATCGCTTCGTGACTTCGTATTCGTGCTTCGCCAGAGAATACTTCTTAATTGCCACGTCGACCGAAGAAGTGTCGCTGGCCATATCGCGGGCCATTTCCAATTTTTTTTCGGCCCGTTCGCGCTCGATCTGCAGCAGAGTTTGGTCGATGGTACCGATGATTTTGTTGGCGGGAACCGCATCCCCTTCTTTCACGTTCAGCTCTGTCAACACGCCTGATTCCTTGGCCGGAATCTCAATGTCGTCAATCAAGTGAACGCTACACGTGTCGACGTCAATGCGGGCTTGGGATGAGGAACCGTTTTGGCGTGATTTCTCCAACGATTGCCCTGTACTGACATTGTCGATCGAACGAGGCTTCGTCTGAATCCCGAACGACTGCGGTGTTGAAGGTTTGGACGGCAAAGGCGACGGCAAGGCATCGCTCGAACCGTTCGCTGAACTACCGCTATTTTCGGAAGCGCCGTAATTAAGACCACCAAAACTAGGCCTGCCCGACCGAAGGGGCTGGCTGGTAGGAGAAGGTGAGGTGGTTGATGCTCCCAAAGGCCTGAGCGAATCAGAGGATCCGAATTCAACTTTCACACCGTCGGAAGCTGAAGGCTGAGTAACCGGCGGCGAAAAACTCTTCTGGGTTTTCCCACTACTGATCGGTGGCTGCGGTTTTCCAATCGGTACAAAACCCGACTGAGCAAAAGCAGGACTGGTCAACAAACACATCGCCGGGATCCCAAGGAGATTCACAAGCGCAAAGTTGCTGTACTGTTTTAACTCTTTCATAGTTTCGCCTAGAAAATTTTCGTTCTTTATCAGTCGCCAAGCATCTCTCGCAGGCGGTGTGTCTCTTGCTCCACGATATTATTGCAGGTCAAGCCATCACGCAGCCGACTCAAAACTGATCGGCATAATCGAATCAGAATATTTAGCCGTTATAGATTACGGCCTCACGTCCATCATTGTAGTCTTGCCAGCACTGGTGCTAGAAGGCAAAAAACCGACTGCGGAACGTTTAAAACCACAGCAAATAGCTGGAATGAATCGCCTCGATGGCTTCGTGGAACATCACGTAGCCCACCGAACGCTGGCCACAATGAATTTTCGCGTTCACGCGCGTCCCCACTCGAAGCAGATCTCTGTCGATGGCGTCGTTCTCGAACGATACCCGAATGAGACATGTATTCCCTTCATCTGAGTGCACATCGATCTGGTGATCCACCGACGTCATTTGACCTTCAAACTCGGCTCCTGGGTGAGAGACCAGACTAAATGTCACATGTGCTGCTTCACTATTTTGGAACGCCGCTTTGGAGGCTTCGATCATATGACCAATACGTCGCTCAGGCAGTTCCAGTTCAAGCATCCATGTCGCATCGTTTTCGATGATGGTCATCAAATTTTGACCGCGTTCGACTGGTCGACGGATTAAGTTCTGATGAGCCTGCCAATTGGTGACGACTCCACTGATGGGAGCGATGATGTTGAGATTTTCTTTTTCCCTCCTTCGCAGCTCTAACTCATTACTGAGCCCGATGATCTCTTGTCTTGCCTGTTCGATGTCAATCTGAAGCGTTGTTTGCTGGTACGCATCCAACGCATCCTGTGTCCTTAGCGCTTCGCTGGTCTTGAGCCGCGCACGCACTTCTTCAATACTATTGGTCAAGTTCTCGATGACGACGGCCAAATCATTACTGGAAAGCCGAGCCAAAACGTCACCTTGCTCCACCTTGGTATCGCCGAGATCCGAGATGAATAGTTCTTCCACCACTCCATCGACTTGCGCGTAAACCTGATGCTGCTGCTGAGGAATAAGTTTCCCCTTAGCGCCGACCGAAAACGAGTAAGGAAACAGGCAGAGAAACGCCACAGCGGCACAAATCGTGCTTACCGCAGCAAGGGTTTTCACCAACCGTCCACCCCGCAGCGCAGAAGACAGTTTGCCCAGCGATTTCCAAAGTGGCAGAAACAGAATATCGTTATGTTCCAGTGAATTCGTGATCGCGGTCTGAGCATGTTCGGCGACGACATCGACTCGTTTGCGGAAATCTGGTGTGACGCGCGCGTCTTTTAATTGCTCAACGATCAAAGCACCGACGGGTTTGGCCCGTTTGGAAGATCGTTTGCCAACGTTGTTGTCATTTTCGTTAGCGTCGCGCTGTTGACGATATAGCGGAACGATGGCGACCATTTTACTGTGAGACTGATCAACGTACTTTTGCAGCTTGGCTTCGATCTGCGGGGGAAGCTGGCTGTCATCCCCGTCGTACCAAACCGGTGCCGAACCTTTGATCGTGGTTTTCGCCAAACTGCTCAAACGTTTGATCTGATCGGCCCGGCGTTCGATGGAGTCCAATCCGCTGACCGATTCAACTTTACAGCGACGGCCCTTTTTCAGTACGACGCTAACGCGATCACAATCAATCACCCGGCGACCTTCATTGGCGATTACGTAAGCGGTCTGTTTTGTATCCAAACCGTTGTGAACTGATTTGATGTATTGTTCAAACTTACTCCACATCGTTTGCTGCGATGCAAACGAACGGATTTTTTCGTTGGTTAAAAAGTCACTGGCGATGTCACACATCTGCATCAAGAAACGCAGATACCCGCGCTGTGTCGTTGGGCCTGCTCCGGGGCGCTGCAAGATTTCGACCAAGCCAATCGTCTCATTGTTGACGATCAACGGCCCCAAGATCAGTAATTTATCCGTTGGGTTACCGGCTTGATTATCCTTGAGACCTTGGGAATGAGGCGCAATGATTTCCGGGTCGCCAGCGTCAGCAACTTTCTTCAACAACTCCGCGTGCTGCCGTTGAGCCTTAGGGTCGTTGGCCAGGACCGTGTTCTTAAGATTGATATGGTAATGCGGTCGCAGCGGTTGATCGGTGGCTGATCGAATCCAAATCGCGCCCGCCTCGGAGGCTAACGCGCCCGTCGTTCTGGTAAGAAACCCCTGGTAAAAATCATCAACGGTGCAATCGGATTTCGCCAGTTGAGCAATCTCGTTAACCAGCGTGCGAATCTGCTGCTTCGTACGGTCAACCAATTGATCTTCTGCGGAAGCTGCACCAGTTGATCCTGCGTCAGCAGAATCAGCGCGTTTAATTTGTGGCGATGCTGGAGAAGGGAACTTCCGTTTTTTGCGTTTCTTAGAACGCGCAGACGTTTCGGTACCAGCCGCAGCAGCATGTTGCGGACCTACCGCGACTTCCGACACGTTTTTAGCGTCTGGCGATTGCCCGGAAATAGAAGAATCGTCGGCCATAAACAATTGATGACGGGTAAAGACTGGTAGAAAATGCGCGACCAGAGTAGTCGCAGCGGTAGACAATGTTGAGGTCTATCAGCGATACTTTGTGCAGGGAACTTTCCCTGAATTGCTGGGGCATGACAATAGGAATCGGGCTGACTGCTATCCGTCGTCCATCAGCAATTTAGCTAACTTGAAAACAGAATCCTTCCCGGAAAAGCGGGCGAATATGAGATTGATTGGCGTCATCGACGATGCAAAGCAGGCGCAACAGCTATCAGCATTCTTGCTGACTGAAGGCATCGAAAACCGCGTTGACCTCAACGACGACAACAAATCGGAGGTTTGGGTAAAAGACGAAGACCAGTTTAAGGCCGCACTTGAGGCCTTTGGCGACCATCAGTCCAACCCCAAAGATCCAAAATACGCGGCGGCCGTTGATGGGGCCATTAAATTAGCCAAGGAACAGCAACGTAAAGCGCGTTCGATCAAAAAGAACATCGTCAAGGTTCAGCACAGAAACACTCAGACGACGGGGCCGATCGTCAAAACGATCATTGGGCTTTCAATTCTCGTGGCAATTCTTACCAATTTCGGTTCCAAAAGTACACGCGAACAAGGTGCCAATCGCGCCCTGCAATTTGTGGCGGTCGAAAAACCACTTTCAACCGAACTGACAGAGTTGCACGGCCAAAGAAGCGACGATTTGAATGTGCGGCTGGCAAGCCTCAAACGCGGAGAATTCTGGCGACTGGTGACCCCGATCTTCATTCACTATGGCATCTTCCATATAGGTTTCAATGTGCTGTGGTTATTGCAGTTTGGCAGAATGATCGAGGGTCGTTACGGTTCGATGTGGATGGCGATTCTAATTTTGGTTTGCGCAGTCCTTTCCAATTTCGCCCAAGGTGTCGTCCCCGAAGCGTTGGGGGGTTCCCCTGCCAAATATTATGATAGCGGAATGCTCATCACCAGTTTTGGCGGGCTCTCGGGCGTCGTATTTGGAATGTTCGGCTTCATTTTGGTCAAACAGATGACTGATTCAAGCAGCGGATTTTTCCTGCCTCAGTCCACGATCCTCATTCTGCTGGCGTGGATGTTTTTCTGCATGACGCCGATCGCGTCAGAAGTGTTTGACCTTCACGTGGCCAACTGGGCGCACGGAATTGGGTTTATCGTTGGATGTGCGCTGGCACAAATTAGAAAATAGTGGATTGAGGCCACGAATCCTGCGGCTGCATTAATCGACGGCTTAAGAAGAATGGAGCTGCAGGACTCGTTGCCTTGTCCACTACGGCAACGACCGTCTACCGATTTGAATTCTCTTCAAGAATCGCTGCTGCATTACGATCAGGATTGGACGTCAAAGGCTGAACCTGGACACGCTCCCAACCCATTGGTTTTTGAGGGCGATGGAAGAAGTCCTGCAAGTTAATCCCGTTTACCTTGCGGTTTTCAAACTCAAATTGCATACTTGCAAAGTTACCCTTCTTGGGATCGTACTGCGGCCCGTACATGTGAAGCGCCTTGGGAAGAAAGTCATCTTCGGCGATGACGATTTCAATCTTTTTATAGTTCTGAGCGTCATCTGCTTTTTTCGGATACGCTTCCAACCAATACTCACCCACAGTCCCCTTAGGCGTGACAACACGAACCCAATAACGGTTCAGGATCTCAGCGCGTTTGGCTCCAAAGAGAAACGGAATCGGACTGTTGGCTAATCCGCCGGCACCCTGCATTTCCGGAGGTAGCTGAGTCTCATTAAGTCTTTTCGTGGTGAAGTCAAATTCGTAAATCGTTGCTCCATCACAGATCCACTTTTCGCGGAACAGCTCTTTGTCCTGAAGCTGATAGTCAGCCTGTTCGGAGTCTTTCTTGGGCGGAGCGGCAAAACGCCAAATTTCATTGACCTCATAGCGTCCGCGCTGTGGGGCGGCGAAAAACAATTCTCCAACCCCGATGCTGGCGGCGGACAACTGATTTGTCTTCGGATTGCGATGAGCGACTCGATCAGTATCAAACTCGTAACGCCGGAATTTACATGAGTACTTTTTGATTTTGTCGCTGCTCTGCTGCCAGTAGTCTAATACTTGGTCGCGATACTGAGTCTCTTGCTCGGTCAGCTGAAAAGGTGCTTTTGCAAGTGCGGCTGCCTGACGTTGTTGCTGATTGCGTACTGCTGCAATCTGCTCGGGTGTCATCTTACCCCGCTCAGCCGTTTGAGCCGACGCCGACGGGGAAACCATGAAACTTAAGATCAGAAGCGAAAATATCAAACCGATGTTAGTACTAGCGCAATGGTTCTTGACCATCATAAATCAATTCCTTGAGGGGGTTCGCAAGCTGATTCCTTCACCTGCGTCAAACTACAGCCTGCTTTTTATCAACTTGAGAATTTATCAACCAGACAGATCCCGCTTTCTCGGGCACGTGCTAGCGTCCCATATTCAATAGCTGCCGTTGATCGGTTAAGGTTGGGTTTTCGTAGTGAGGCTTCTACCGACCGCAAAACACGGTGGCTGGAAGGCCCCGCTAATTCCCAAGTGGAGATAAAAAGAATGAGATTTGAATTAGTAATGTCAGCATTGCTGGCGGGGTTGTTTCTCACAGCGTCAGTTTTTGCAGAAGTTAAAACCGAAACGGTCGTTTACCAGGACGGCGATTTGAAGCTCGAAGGGTTTGTGGCCTATGATTCTGACCTCGTGGACGAAGCCAACGGCAAAGCCCCCGGTGTGCTGATCGTCCATCAGTGGATGGGGCTGACCGACTATGAGAAACGGCGTTGTCGAGAATTAGCCGCCTTGGGATACGTCGCATTTGCTTTGGATATTTACGGACAAGGAATTCGGCCCGGTAACCAAGGCGACGCCAGCAAACAAGCCACGATCTACAAAAAAGATCGCGCCCTTTACCGCAAGCGATTGAATTTGGGACTTGAGCAATTGAAGTCTCGCCCCAACGTTTCGGGCGGCAGTTGCGGCGCGATTGGCTATTGCTTCGGTGGCACCGGCGTGTTGGAACTCGCCCGTAGTGGTGCCGAAGTCGAAGGCGTGGTCAGCTTCCATGGCGGGCTGGATTCTCCGTCACCAGAAGATGGCAAGAACATCAAAGCCGAAATTTTGGTCTGCCACGGTGCCGACGATCCATTCGTTCCCGCTGACGACATTAAGGCGTTTAAGAAAGAGCTAGAAGACGCGGAAGTAAAATACGAGATGATCGTTTACCCCAATGCCGTTCACTCATTCACACAACCGATGGCCGGCAACGACAACTCCAAAGGTGCCGCCTACAACGCTGAAGCCGACAAGAAATCCTTTGAAGCAATGAAAAGTTTCTTTAAGCGCTTATTGGTGGCCGAGAAATAGATCCGCAACCTGCGGATGCCAATGACAGGAAACTTCCGCTTCGGTAGGGAAAGCTGTTGTTGCTACTTTGCAGCAGCGGCTTTGGATTTTTTTTGCGCTTTAGGCAACTTCCACTTGGCGATTCGGCCGCCGGCCCCTGCCGCCCAACCTGTTTTTCCGTCTGGGCTGAAACGCACGACGTTGAACCCCTTGTCAGAGATTCGCCGCCATTTGTTACCGAGATCCGTCGACACATCGGTGCCGTTGGGGCCGACGGCAACCAAACCCACTTCTTTCCCTGATACATATTGGGCCAAACAAGTGCGAAATCCGGTGGGCGGGACGCGCGGAGATGGCGTGACCCATGTCGCGCCTCCGTCGGACGTGTACGCGTAGTTACTCTCGGTCGAATCTTCGTTTTTATAATCCCCGCCAACAGCAACTCCGTCGCTGTCATTAAAAAAGTGGACGGAGAAAATGCCGCTGGTCTCACTGCGCTTCAGCGGTAGATTGCCGACGGTCCAACTTTTGCAGTAGTCGCGCGAAATTAACATACGCGAACTGTTCTTCATTTGTCCGTTCTTTCCTCCGCCCAACCCGATATATACCGCATTCTTGCCGCGCGTCTGCATGTTGGTTCCACTGGCGGCAAAACCTGTTTCACCAAATTCCATTGAGGGTCGGTGCTCAGGACGAAGCTGCTTCCAACTTACACCTCCGTCGGTCGTCCGCAACAATAACACACTGCCGTCGACAGGATCGCTCATCGCGATGCCGCGTCTTTCATCCCAGAAAGAAATCGCGTTAAAAAAAGGCGCGTTGTTGTTCTTGGAGGGATATTTCAATACCGACTTCCAGCGCAGGCCGCCATTGGTGGTCCGCAATATCTCTGCCGGTTCGCCAGAATTGATAACCAGTGCGGTGGCATCATCGAGGGCTTCGATGTCTCGAAAGTCGTAACCAGGATCGTGATCGACCTTACGTACCGCCCATGTTTCACCACCATCGGCAGTATAGACCACGGTGCCGTCGGTGCCGCTGGCCCAAACAACTTTTGAATTGACAACGCTCAGACCGCGCAGGTCGGCATCGGTGACGATCTCTTGATCAATCCAAGGGGATTCGACAACAGCAACCGTTTCGTTGTCGATCCGCAATTTTTCCTGGCCAGTGCTGACGCCGCACATCGTGAGGACTATTATCGCAGAGAAGAACCACACAGAACTTTTGGAATATGACATAGCAGCACGATTTAACATTGTTTTTGCTGAGGAGAAGATGTTTGGGCGGGGAGGGCTAAAAACGTTCCACGAAAGCGCGGTGATGCAATTTCAGAATATACTGCTCAAAAACTCTGTTTATAGAATCCGCTGACATGCTGGAAAACTTCCCAACACTTGAAAGTTCTTACAATGAGCACGCGCCTCGCCGATGATTTCGGCGATACGCTCGTCCTTGCGGTGACCTTCGATGTCGACAAAGAAAGTGTAATCCCAATTCACCTCGCGGCTTGGACGTTTTTCAATGTGAGTCAGATTGATTGAATTGCGTTTGAACACGCTCAAAACATCCACCAAAGAACCCGGCCGATGATCGGTGGTGAACATTACGGACGTTTTATCGTTACCAGAAACTTCGGTTTCTTCCTTTGATAGAATCAAAAACCGAGTGATATTCCTTTGGCGGTCTTCGATCGCATCGAACAGCGAATGCAACCCATAAACCTCACCGGCCAACGAAGAACCGATTGCCGCAGAACCTGATTCGGGATCGGCATCGTACTCCTCTTTTGCCTTCTGCGCTGCGGCGGCAGTGCTCTCGGCCGGAATACGTTCCGCGTTAGGAAACTGAGTGCTCAACCAGTTCCGGCATTGAGCAAACGCTTCTGCTTTGGAGTAGATGCGTTTGATGTTATCCGGTTTGCCGTTGGACAACAAACTGAAGTGGATCGCCAACTGAACTTCTCCATAGATGTTCAACTGATCGTGATAAGTTAGAAACGCATCTAAGGTTTCGTTGATGCCGCCGCCGGTACTGTTTTCGATCGGC
This sequence comes from uncultured Pirellulaceae bacterium, assembly GCA_937942355.1. Taxonomy (GTDB): domain Bacteria; phylum Planctomycetota; class Planctomycetia; order Pirellulales; family Pirellulaceae; genus Mariniblastus. The sequence continues at coordinate 16,365 of CALDEW010000370.1, forward strand.
ACTAACCCGTAGTTAACATGTCCACGCGTCACCTCTTCGAATACGCCTTCGATTTGCCGCAGATCCTCAAACGCAACGCTCGACCCGAACTGCTTGGTCGCGGCCAAGTGACTGAAAGTACCGACGGGGCCGAGGTAACCGATCCGCAGCGGCTGTTCCAGCGCGAAGCTTCCGCTCATTAACTCGCGATAAACGGCTTCCAATGTGCGGTCATGAATCGGCCCACTATTGAAGGACTGAATCTTCCGCAGTACAGCCGCTTCACGGTGCGGCGCGTAAATTGGCACATTCGATCCGCGTTTAAGATTCCCTACTTCGACCACGCAGTTGGCGCGCTCATTGATTAGGTCCACCAGCTTGCGGTCGATGGCGTCGATCTTGTCTCGCAAGTTTTCGAGGGCTTCGTTAGTGACAGGTGGATCGTCGGCTTGGCTCATGAAATCGGTTCTACTGGCAGGCTAAATTGAGACGGTCGGAAATGGCCGCCGAGCTATCAAAGGGTAATGAAAGCGTACATTCTACGCCGAACCGAAAGATTGGCTAGTTGGAAAGATTGGCTAGTTGTTTACTTGGGATGCCGAGTAAGAGTGTCCAACCTACGCACGATCTACGGCAACATCTACTCAAACGCCACCTTCAGTTCCAAATGAAAGGCCAGAAATGCCCACAGGTCCGCGACTTCTTCGATGATCTTGGACGTCGGTTTTCCTGAACCATGCCCAGCCTTGGTTTCGATCAAAATGAGCAATGGATTATCCCCTGAAGCTTCGGCACTCTCCTGAAGTTTCGCGGCGAACTTAAAACTGTGCCCGGGCACGACGCGGTCATCGGTGTCAGCGGTTGTCACCATCGTGGGAGGATAAGCAACATTAGGTTTCAGGTTGTGGTACGGCGAGTACTTATAAAGCGCCTCAAATTCGGCCTTGTCCTCTTCGGCGTTGCCGTAGTCATCGACCCAGAATCTTCCGGCGGTGAATTTTTGGAAACGCAACATGTCCATGACCCCAACCGCGGGCAGACAAGCACCGAACAAATCGGGACGCTGAGTCATACAAGCACCGACCAGCAGCCCGCCGTTACTGCGCCCTTGGATTGCCAAGTGTTCGGGCGCGGTGTAATTGTTAGCGATCAACCACTCAGCGGCGGCGATGAAATCATCGAACACATTCTGCTTATTCGTTTTGGTGCCCGCTTTGTGCCAGTCTTTCCCATATTCGCCACCACCGCGCAAGTTCGGCATCGCAAACACCCCGCCCATTTCCATCCACTGCAATCGCGGGATCGAGAAACCGGGCGTCAACGAAATATTGAAACCGCCGTATCCGTACAGTAGCGTGGGCGTCTTCCCATTCAGCTCCAACCCTTTCTTATGAGCGATGAACATCGGAATTTTCGTGCCGTCTTTACTGGCGTAGAAAACTTGGCGAACCTCAAAGTCATCACCCTCAAAATCCACGTCCGCAGCGCGAATGAGCTGGCTTTGTCCCGATTCAATATCGTAGCGATAGACGCTCGTTGGACGATTAAAGCTGGAGAAACTGTAGAACGTCTCGGTCGAATCACGTTTGCCCGAGAAACCAGACGCAGAACCAATACCAGGAAAACTGACTTCTTGATGAAGCTGCCCGTCGGTCTTGAAAAGCTTGACCTGCGTCTTGGCGTCCTTGAGATACTCGGCGACGAAGTAGTCGCCAATCATGCTGGCGCTAGTCATCGCTTCATCCGCTTCCGGGACGATCGTCTTCCAGTTTGCTTTTTCGGGATTGGCTAAATCAATTGCGATGATACATTTCTTGGGCGCTTGGAAGTCGGATTTGAAGTAGAGCGCGCCGTCATCGTTGCCAATAAACGAAAATTCGTTGTCAAAATTGTCGATCAGGAACTTAAGCTCCGCATCTGCGTCATCAAGCGGTTTATACATAATCTGATATCGATCATCAGTTCCCTGCCAAATCGTAACGATCAAGTATTTACCGTCCTCGGTAACCTCAGGAAAGAAGCCCCATTGAGGGTTCTCATCAGCGCTGTGGATCAGCTGATCTTCGGACTGGGGCGTACCAACGCGGTGCAGGTAAATCTTCTGGCCTAAATTCAGCGATTGAAACTCAGCGTCAGCAGCCGGTTCGTCGTAGCGACTGTAGTAGAAACTTTCGCCGTCCTTGTTCCAGCTGATACCGCCAAATTTTAGCCACTTCAATTCGTCGGAGAGGACTTCGCCAGTTTCGACGTCCATGATTTTCCATGTTCGCCAATCGGACCCGGCGTCTTGCACACCGTACGCGATTCGTTTTCCATCGTCACTGAACGCGGTGCCACCCAATGCCACCGTGCCATCCTCAGACCACTTGTTGGGATCAATGAAGACGGTCGCTTCGCCATCATAGGTATCTGATTGGTACAAAACATATTGGTTCTGCAAACCGTCGTTCTTATAGAAGTAGTATTTGTCGCCGCGTTTGGACGGTGGACGGTACTTCTCAAAATCCCACAGTTCAGTCAGGCGGTCCTCAATTTCTTCACGGTGAGGAAGTGTTTTTAAATACGCTTGCGTTACCTCATTCTGGTCCTCAACCCATTGCTTAACGTCGTCAGAATTTCTCACATCGTCTTCGAGCCATCGATAAGGATCGGCGACCTCCGTTGAGAAAAACGTATCGACTTGATCAACTTTCTTGGACTGCGGATATTCAATCATATTCTGAGCGGAACTTGAGGTGACGAAAATGGAGCAGGTAAAAATCAAACCTCCTGCACACAGGGCACAAAACTCTCTCCATTGGGAAAAAATTGGTCCCGCCAATCGTGATTGGAAGGATTGAATCAAGGTCACTGGTGTCATCTTTGAATCTCCGATGCGAAGGATAAGTTGGCTCGAAATCACACTGCTGGCGACAAGTTTAAATGATGGTTTTAGTTTTACAATTTGGGCAGTTGCTTGGGTGCCCAATCTCTTCTTCTGACGCATATTGCCTCAATTGCAACTCACTGATTGCAACAGTTTGATAGCTCAAGTGATTTCATTCTTGCGTTCCGGTGGGCCGGTTCAGAGTTAGAAAACAACACCGAAAACAACCCAGCTTCCCCATTTCATGACTGACCTGACCGATCATAACGTTTTTAAGCGCGATTTTGTTATCGTACCGTAATTTGTATCAATTTTGCGGGATGTTGGTTCGATGTATGTGTTGTCTACGAGTTTTATAACACAAGGTTGGAGATCCCCATGCCCCCTTTTCAATTTCGCCAACGTTCAATTGGTGCAGCGGTTTTATTTGCTGCTATGTTAGCGAATCCGCTTTTTGGCCAAGATTTTGACCCTCAGAAGGATGTTGTTTCGCGTGTAATCGAGCTACAACAACCGTTTCAGCAGAAATCAATGGACGCCGCTGCCGCTGTGACGGATAGTGTAAAATCGGTTGGTGAGCGGCTGGTAAAGAATCCTGTCACTGATTTTGCTGCGGAAAAAGTTGAGAACGCTACGAAAGCCGTCAAGACGGTTACCGACCAGTTCTCGCCAGCCAATGTTGAGTTCGATGTCATTGGCAGTTCGAACACAATACCGCGAACCAATCTAGGTGTACCGAGCGAATCGGCTCCACCGATACCACCATCCAACGCAGCGCTTTCTTTCTCCAAGATCGATGGAACCATCGCATCACCAGCTGAAACCAACCGATCAGCCAAAACGCCGATCGTTTCCGTTGAAATCGCGACGCCTAAATTCGTAAACATCAACGAACCTACCGACGTCAAAATTAACCTGCGAAACGCCGGATCTCAAGGGGTACAACGTACCTACTTCTCGATCACGATGCCTAAAGATGCGGAACTAGTTTCCACAGAACCGCAAGCAGTCAGCCAGGAAAACGGTCAGTTGAAGTTCGTGGTTGCAGGCCTTGCCCCGAGTCAAAGTAGCACAATCGCGCTGCGAGTGATTCCAAAAACAAAACGGACGATGTCCTTCGAGACCGAACTTCAGGTCATCGAAGAACAGTTGGTTTCTGTCTCAGTACGCGAGCCCAAACTGGTCCTTAAGGTCGACGGGCCTTCGCAAGCCAATATTGGCGACACGACCACCCACACCGTCACAATCTCAAATACGGGTGACGGTTACGCCAAGGCGGTACGTTTGCAAGGCAACTTCCCTGACGAACTGCGCTTTCTAAATCAGGAAGGCATGAACGCTCCCAAAAATTTGGCACCTGGTAAGTCAATGAAGGTTCTAATCAAGTCGATGGCAAAATTGCCAGGCAACGTGAAGCTGGACTTTACCGCTCAAGGCGTCGGCGTCGAAGCCAATCCTGCCATCGCCCCAATGAAGATCTCTCAACCTGAACTCAAGGTGTTTGCAGCCGGACCGAACATGAACTTTGTCAACCAGGACGGCATCTACACGATCAAGGTCGACAATTCGGGCGAGGTGGATGTCTCCAACGTCGATGTCGTCTTGGCAATTCCACACGGGATGAAAGTAACGACGATCAACCGCCAAGCCAAATTGAACGAGGCCAATGGTACGCTTCAATGGAAGTTTCCAGAGATCAAAGCCCGCACCGTCGAAACGATTCAGCTTAAGGCACTCGCCACCAAGCCGGGTCAACAGGTGTGCAGCATCCTGATCTCTAGTAAAGAAACACAAGAGAAAGAATTCAAGTTGACCACTGAAGTCGCCTCTCGGGCCGACCTCAGCATCGTCATGAAAAACAACGGCGGGCCTGTCCGCGTAGGTGGCAAGGCAACGTTCGATGTCGTTGTTGAAAACCGCGGAAGCAGTTCAGCCAGCGATATCGAAGTGGCAATCGAGCTTCCCGAATCTTTGATGCCAGTGAAAAACACAGATCTATTCGTTGACGAAGGTGACAACAAGATCATGTTCATTGACTCGAAATTGGCACGCGGCGAGAAACGGTCGTTCAAATTCGAAGTTGTCGGAGTTTCTCAGGGCGAACACGTTGTCCGCAGCGTTTTGAAAACGTCTGCTTCTGAGCGGCGCGTGATTGTTGAAGACAGCGTTTATGTCTACGAGACCAATGAAGCTCGGGTCAGCGAAAATCTCACCCCGGTCATTCCGCGCTAAACTCCGCTGCCTTAGGTGAAGCTTTTTAAAGCACACCCAAAACCGAAGACAAAGCTCAAAGAGCCGTACGATGATTCGTGCGGCTCTTTTTTGTGATCGTGCCCAACGGCAGTCTGGAAGTGTCGCATTTGAAACGGAAAACCCGCAAAGATTCAAAACCCTCCAAACAAGCGTTTAAATGAAATAGCGCCGCTCCAGGAGTCTCACAACGAACCGAGGCTCTCAAAATGCGACAGCCCGTAGGGCGTGTTGGAGAAAATTGCTGGAAAAACGCGGGGAATATCCCCAGAACCCTCTTTGGCACAGACTTTGCTTTTGAATTTCGTGTGAATGGGCATTCCCACCTTTATCTTATCTCACCGTCGTCTCAAAAGGTCGCCCATTCATCCCGCCTACAAACAAGTGCGTTCAGGCTTCCTGCCTGGACGCACTTTTTTCGTTTTGGCTAAGGTTCCTCCAAGCTCGCATTAAGACACAGCCATTAGTGAACGCGCTGGCCGGGCTTCGCTCCATCATCTGGAGACAGCACAAACACTTCTTCGCCACCGGGTCCGGAAGCACAGACCATGCCCTCGCTCAAACCGAACTTCATTTTGCGCGGTTTCAGATTGGCCACCATGACGACCAAACGACCTTCAAGCTCTTCCGGCTCGTAAGCGGCTTTGATGCCTGCGAACACAGTGCGCTGATGGCTTCCGCCCAAACCCAAGGTCAGCTTCAATAGCTTTCGCGCGTCTTCAACATGTTCGGCCTTCAGCACGCGCGCAACGCGCAGATCAACTTTCACAAAATCGTCAATCGTACATTCATCGGCCAACGGTTCATCCGCCATGGGCTGATCACTGTCATCGTACTTACTAGCCAACGCGCCGGTCGCTGCAGCAGCCGCCGCTTCTTCTTGTTCTTTTTGAGTCTCGTCAACCATCTTATCAATGTCCTTCGGTTCAATACGTTTCATCATGTGTGTAAATTTACCCACCGGCGTTGCCACCAGCGGCGTTTTTGATTTTTCCCA
>CALDEW010000371.1 GCA_937942355.1 uncultured Pirellulaceae bacterium
TAGGCGCAGTTACGGCAAGCCATCGAGAAAGAGTCTCCTCCTGAGAAAAACGAGAAAGAGACCCGCGAAGCCGGAGCAGCGCCGGCCTGGGTTACGCAATGAATACGAACCATTGAATAGTCAAATTACACACCAATGACGACGGTATTCCTTTGATTCGGCCAGCTCGATCCGGCCTACAAACTCTTCTGTGAAATTGAGACCGGTAGAGAGTATTCCAGTTCGCCTTATCGAAGGATCGGTGATGTGATACCGATCATCATGGGCGCAGTTTGCATCGTGGCTTTGATCGGGGCGTGGCGAGGACGACGAAGCAAGTAGGCCGTACCAAGCCTTAGGCGCAGTTACGGCAAGCCACCGAGAAAGAGTCTCCCCCTGAGAAAAACGAGAAAAACCCCCGCAAAGCCGGAGCAGCGCCGGCCTGGGTTACGCAATGAATACGAACCATTGGAAAGTCAAATTACACACACCAATGACGACGGTATTCCTTTGATTCGGCCAGCACGACTCGGCCTACAAACTAAACTGCGCCTTTGTCGCCGTTGGTGACCAGCGTACCAATTTTTTCACCGGTGACCGCTTTGATGATATTGCCGTCTTCGCGAAAGTTAAAAACCATGATCGGCATGTTGTGTTCCATGCAATGAGAGATCGCTGTTGAATCCATCACCCGCAGATTCTTTTCCACCGCCGTTTGGAAACTCAAGTCGGTATACTGTTTCGCGTCCGGATTTGTTTCCGGGTCCGCATCGTAAATTCCGTCTACGCGGGTGGCTTTCATCAAAATATCAGCCCCCAATTCCATACTACGCAGCGCCGCGGCGGTGTCAGTGGTCACAAAAGGACCGCCGGTACCCGCAGCCAAAATCACGATGCGTCCCTTTTCCAGATGACGATGAGCCCGGCGACGGAGGTAAGGTTCGCAGATGCCATCCATTTTGATGGCACTCATTAATCGTGTCTGGCAACCCACAGATTCTAAAGCGTCTTGCAACGCCAAACCGTTGATACAAGTGGCCAACATGCCCATGTAGTGAGCCGTTGCTTCTTCGACGACATCGTTCTTGGCTTTGAACTGGCTACCACGAAGAATGTTGCCTCCACCAATAACAACCGCAATCTCGCAACCCAATTTCTGAGCCTCGTAGACTTGCTGTGAGATGTGGACCACTTCGTCCATACTGATCCCACGTTCGCCCGATGGACTGAAGCTCTCGCCAGAAAGTTTGAGGATGATTCTTTTGTAGACGGCGGTGGTCATAGTGGTCTTCTGAGAGAAGGCATGTATTGAGGAAAAAACACGGTTCTGAATATGCTTGCGCTGCCCCATTCTGTCAACCGGAGCAGAAGAGTACCTTGCATAAAAAAAACCAGCGATCGAACTGCCGCTGGTGTTAGTCGTCTTATAGTTTCGACAGAAGAGGTTAGTTAATCTCAGGTGACTGTCGGCGAACTAACATGGTTCCATTGTCTGCGACTGAGAACAATGGGCGATCGTAAGATCTGTACCAGCTGCGTCCTTGTGGCCTGAACGAGATACCCACGAACAGATTCCACGCTTCGTTAAGATTTCCACCCTGGAAGTTTCCGCCCGCAGGAACCAAATCGTCATTCAAATACGCGGTGAAGCCTGACTGGAATGAGATGTTATCGGTAACCGGTAGATCGACATCAACTCCAATAATCGTCTGAGCCGCTTCGCCCCAGCCTACGAATGCCTCGCCCCAGCCACCCCAAGGCGCCATGTGACGATAGTAGAACCTGTAGTTGTCATCGGTCGTCTGAAAGAAGTCGAAGAATTGGTTGCCGTTAAAGGCTCCGTCGGTGAACTCATCCTGAACCCCGGTCGCGTATCGAAAACCAAGCGTATGGCCGCCCTGATAAACCCAACCGAGGTCGGTCCGAATCTGTACTAAATCCGATTCAGTGAACCACTCTTCGTGAAGAATATCCGCCACCGCACCAAACTGAAGTCCATAGTCGACTCGGCGATAAAGACCTGCCGTGACAAATGTCTGGCGGCGTTCTTCGCTGGTGAATTCATTCCCGTTGAAGTTCGTGTTAACGCTTCGAATGCCGAACTGACCCGAAAGGTAGCCGCAAGAAAGTCGGCACAGTGGAATACCTAAGTTGAATCCGCCGTAAAATCCAAAGCTGGAATCGCTGGCCAAATTATTTTCATTGATCGGCAAACCCTGCGCTGGCTCGGTGAACAATGGGTTTTGGAAAGCCGTCGCTCCACCGAAGTATTCTCCAGTACGCAACGCCTTGCCAAGGTTTCCAAACCAACAAGGGCCCGGAGGGCATCCGCCGCGACCGCAGCATCCGCCGTCCAGCGCTGTCCCAGCTCCGCATTCGTATCCCGATGAGCAGCCTCCACATCCGCAGTCGGCATCAAAATAGTCTTCGTGAATGACGCTGTCGTAAACCGGTCCGCCATTGAGGATTTCTTCTCCGGCGTAAGTCGAACCGACAATTTCACCTTGAATGACAGAGCCATCCATGATCGGTGCTCCGCCGTGGATCATCTGAGCCACATGCGCCGGTTTACGATGGGAACCGACAGAACGCGGACTCGTCACCACCGTCGAAGCGACTCGTTCATTTGGTCTTGGGTTGAGATTGCGCCGCGCGACGGTCTTGGAAGCCGGTTGCGAGGCCGTCTTGATCGCCCGCTTAATCTTTTTGGTACCAACCTCTTCAGCAGCGGATGCTCGAGCTACCACCGGCTGACTACTGCGGGCACGTGCACGCTCCATCGCGGCAACCCGCCGTTCAAATTCAGAGCTTTGCCAAGCCATTGCTTGGGTCGAGATCGCCACGGTGGTGATCGCAACAAACACTGCAATGATCGTTTGACGATTGGGGAAAGAAAACATTTCGACCGTCCTGTTCAATGGGTAAGTGCCTCCCTCATCGTCCGCCCATGCAGACAGAGAGAAGACGCCGTTGGGAAAGTCATCGGCACCAGAAAGGTCGCCGCTTTCGCCAAAGTCGAAATAATCAGAAAAACCCTGACATCCCTCCCAAATTAACTAGCAGGAGTGCTGTCATAGCACTGCGGTGAAGGTGCCAAATCTTCTTTTCCTGTTCGACGTAAGGCCGCGCCGAGTGGCAAACTCAGCGTGGTCTGGTGCAGCGTTACGTCTTAATTTTAGGGTAGTGGATGAGGCCACGAATCCGGCGGCTGCATTAACCGATGCACTAAAGGGGTAAATCAAAGGGGAAAGGAGCTGCAGGACCCGTTGCTTCATCCACGCGTGAGCCGCTGGCTCATGAGCTAAGTCGTTGGGAGTGTAAGCTCCCGACAACAAACGGAGAGATCGTTTCGGCGATCGAAACCTACCCGGGCTGATTCGTGTTGGTCTGGAACCTGTTTCTCGAACTTTTATTTTTTT
>CALDEW010000372.1 GCA_937942355.1 uncultured Pirellulaceae bacterium
GAAATCAGAAATTAGAAATTAGAAATCACCACCTCCTACCTCCGCACTAAAACCACGAAACACGTCCAATGAAATACGTCATCATTATTCCCGACGGCTGTGCCGACGAAGCTCAATCAGAACTCGAAGGCAAAACACCACTGGCCGCCGCCAAGACACCGACCATGGATGCGATTGCCACCGCCGGCGTTGTCGGCGTCGCCAATCACACCCCCGAGAATTTGCCTGCCGGATCCTCAGTCGCCAACATGAGCCTGCTGGGATACGACCCGCAAGTCAACTACACCGGCCGGGCTCCGATCGAAGCCGCCGCCCAAGGTATCGAACTGGCCGAAGAGGATTGGTGCATCCGCTGTAACTTGGTCACCGTCCAAGACCAAATCATGAACAGCTTCACCGCAGGACACATCTCCTCCGACGAGGCCAAATCACTGTTGGCAACGGCACAAGAAAACGTCGAAGACGATCGGCTGGAGTTCATCCCCGGCGTCAGCTATCGAAACCTACTGATGTACCGCCCCGGAAAAGGCAAAGAGGCCGCTCCGTTCTCCAACGACACGCGCGCCACACCGCCGCATGATCTTTCAGACAAGACCGTCGAAAACGATTTCCCGCGCGGACCCGGAAGTGATTTCCTGGTTCAGCTGATGCACAAATCAGCTCAGTGGTTCGCCGATCACCCCGTCAACGCCCAACGTACCGCAGACGGAAAACTACCGGCAACCAACGTCTGGCTATGGGGATTAGGAAAGAAACCGTCGCTAGCTTCCTTTGAATCAATCCATGGCGTCAAAGGCGCGATGATCACCGCCGTCGATCTGTTGCGTGGACTGGCTTTTCTGGTCGGTTGGGATCGCATCGAAGTTCCCGGCGCGACCGGATACACCGATACTGACTACGCCGCCAAGGGCCGTTACGCGATTGAAGCGCTGGGCAAATACGATCTTGTCTGCGTTCACGTGGAAGCTCCCGACGAGGCTTCTCATGAAGGCGATCTGGGCAAAAAGATAAAAGCGTTAGAAGAAATCGACACGCACATCGTCGCCCCGGTTTGGGAAAAATTAAAATCGCTGGGCGAGGACTATCGCATCTTGGTAACGCCGGATCACCCGACCTATATCAGCACCAAGACTCACACCCACGGTAACGTTCCCTTCACGATCTGCGGAAAAGACATCACACCCGATGACGCCAACAGCTATAACGAAGACGTCTGCGCCAAAAGCGGACTTGAGAAATTGCCCGGCGATACGCTAATGAAATATTTTATCGGGAAGTAAATCGTTGAAACACTCTCGGCTCAGAGAGCCGAGTTACGTAACGCGACTCTCCGAGTCGAGAACGCACCCAAACCACCGCATCAAATACGAATCCCCCATGGCCAACAATCGACTTATTGCAATTCTCCCCGGCGACGGCATCGGTCCCGAAGTGACCGAACAAGCGGTGCGCGTGATTGAGTGTATCAACGCGACGTTCGACACGGGTTTTGAAATCAAAACCGAACCCGTCGGGGGCGCGGCATACGATATTCATGGAACACCGCTTCCAGATTGCACACTGGATTTGGCCAAATCCGCCGATGCGATTTTGCTGGGCGCGGTCGGCGGCCCGAAATGGGAAGCGATCGAACGTCAGCATCGGCCAGAGCGGGCGCTGCTGGGACTGCGGAGCGAATTGGAGCTGTTTTCCAACCTCCGACCTGCGGTGCTGTTTCCTGAACTCGCAGCCGCTTCGACGCTCAAGCCCGAGGTTGTTTCGGGATTGGACATTATGATCGTGCGCGAACTGACCGGTGGAATTTACTTCGGCGGGCCGCGCGGCATTGAAGGCGAACCCGGAAGTCGCAAGGGCTTCAACACATTGGTCTACACCGAACCGGAGATCGAACGGATCGCCCATTCGGCCTTCAAAATTGCCATGCAGCGCGACAAACGATTGTGCTCGGTCGACAAGGCGAACGTTCTTGAGGTCTCTGAACTCTGGCGCGAAGTCGTCTCTGACATTGGTAAGTCTTACCCCGATGTCGAACTGTCACACATGTACGTCGATAACGCCTGTATGCAACTGGTGCGTGCTCCCAAGCAGTTCGATGTCATCGTCACCACGAACATGTTCGGCGATATCGTATCCGACGCCGCGTCGATGCTAACCGGTTCGATCGGCATGCTGCCGTCGGCTTCGTTGAACTCTGAGGGCAAAGGCATGTACGAACCGGTTCACGGTTCAGCACCGGACATTGCAGGGCAGGGCATCGCCAATCCGCTGGCGACTATTCTATCAGTGGCCATGATGTTCCGGAGCACCTTCGAAGAATCGGATTTGGCAACAAAAATTGAATCCGCGGTTCAATCAACCCTGGCCGATGGATTGCGTACCGCAGACATTGTTTCCGAAGGTGAGACAGCCGTCTCTACCCAAACGATGGGTGACGCTGTGATTGAACGCATCGGTTGAACATGGAGAAGCCCAAGACACCTCCAAAAATCGGCTGCCAGCAAGACGCCGCGCGCACCGATTGCCCGCTGGTTTGTAAATACAATCACTTTGAGTCCGAAGACCTAACCATTGACGCTTGGGAGTTGAAGTGTCTTGATTGCGGCTGGCGCGACACCGTCGGATTCCGCAGCGACGAAGAGGATGACGAGGATGAATCGGCGACCGATTGTCCGAATCGTTGCCCTTTCTGCCAGCGCGACGACCTGCCCACTGGCCACAATCCATGTGGCAAGTGAAACAACCACCCTTGGGCCGGATCCCACCGGCCAAGCCTATTCTCTAACAAAAGCCTCTACCAAAAACGGCCGGTAGAAACCGGCCCCACGATGGTCAACGACCAAAGGTTCAAGGCGATACGTACCTGATCAAGTTCCGTATCGGTTGACCATCCACGTAAGCCGTCGGTTGGCCGATGACGCCTTGGCCCAAATAAGTGCCCGGTGGCATATTGCGAAACTGAATCAAGGGCGTGTATGCGGTGCGCCCTGATCCTGCCAACAGTGAACTAAACGGCGTGTTGGTTCGGTTCAGTTGCGGCGTTCCAAGGTTGGGTTGGAATTGGTATCCGTTGTAGCCTCCGTAACCCAATTGCGGCTGAGCCAAATAGCCAGCGCCCGGTTGCTGGACACAGCAAGCATTATTTTGCGGAACGCAGCAACAATTTGGATTGTTGTTACCGGCGGCCGTTTGAGGCATTTGAATGTTCAGCGCGGGAACCGTGTTCGCCGCTTGCGGCTGCGGTTGGTATCCCTGATATCCCGTGGCGTAGTTGGCCGCTGGGTTCACATAGTTTGGTCCCGAATTAAAGTTTGCGGCACCAGCAGATGGCAGGGCAGCCGCAGGATCCGGCAGCTGCGAAGCGGGAAGCTGAGTCGGTGGTTTTGGCAATTGAGCAACGCGATTAGACGCCGCCGCATTTTGGGTATCGCCCAAAGCGCCGCTAGGTCGTTCGCCAAATCCGCTCCGATCAAACCTAAAATCCGCGCGGCTATTGTCGACTCTATTAGCCGCTGCCGCCAACTGAGCATTGAATCCCGTTCCAACTCGGGGGTTGGCTCCATTGGATAAAGTTGGATAGGGATAAGGGTCAGAGTTTCCGGCCCCGTTCTGTGCCCTGCGGTAAAAACTGTCAGCACTTGAGTTGGATGATTGAGCAAACCCCGCCTCGTGCCGGTCCGAAGTTAAGTTGGTGTTTGGGTTGTTATTAAGATTCCAGTTCCTGTTGTTGCTATTAAACCCATCGCGCGCATCGGCCGTGCGTTCAGGTGCTTGGCGATTAAGGTACGCTACTCTTTGCCCCTGAGATTCAATGGAAGTCATCGACCCACCGGACTTCAGCGGAATGGTCGATCTCGTGAATTCTTGCGCACCGATAGTGCGGGGACAAATTAAGTTGGCGAAAAATATTGCGGCCAAGCAAACGGTTGGAAAGCAGAACTTCATGATCGGTCTCGGTAGGGGGTGAATCACAGATGGGCCGATAATTAGCAGAATTGAGGATGCGTGCCTAGAGAATTTAGACAATCTAGCGAGGACCGCTATTCATTGTTATTCCCGGCTGCGGCTACAATGCGAGCCGTTCAAATTTGCTTTTCATCGTCCGATCCATGGTTCCCATGTCCAAACTTAACCCGTCAGAATTAGGCGTCTTTCAGTCAATTCCCGCCACCAAACACGTTGAGCCAGCGATCGCGACGGACCCTGCGGCATTCGAGGCCGTCGTTCGCTCTCGTCGCAGCACACGAGTCTTCGACGACACGCCCGTCCCTGAATTGGTGATGCGTCAATGTTTGGAACTGGCCACGCTTGCTCCCAATTCGTCAAATTTGCAGTGCTGGGAATTTTACTGGGTGCGGGATGAGTCCAAGAAAAAGGAACTGGTGAAGTATTGCCTCGGCCAACCTGCAGCCGCGACGGCTCAAGAATTGATCGTCTGTGTGGCTCGTCTGGATACCTGGAGACGCAACTCGCGTCTGCTGCTTGAGCAATTGGAATCCCAACAGTCCGGAGCCCCAGCATCGATGCTGCACTATCACCGAAAGATCGTGCCGCTTGCTTACGGCCAAGGCCCATTCAATTTGTTGGGCCCTTTAAAGAAACTCGCGATGGCAATTTTGGGATTAACGCGCGTCACCCCGCGCGGCCCGGCTGGCAAATCCGACATGCGCGTGTGGGCTCATAAAACCACGGCCCTGGCCTGTGAGAATTTGATGTTGTCGCTGCGCGCGTTTGGGTTCGACAGTTGCCCGATGGAGGGCATGGACGAACGTCGCATTCAGAAATTGCTGGGGCTGCCTCGCACCGCAGAAGTCTGCATGGTCGTTTCCGCCGGCAAACGCGCGACGCATGGAATTTACACCAAACAATTCCGTCTGGATAAATCACTGTTCGTTTTCGAAGTATAGGCGATCGTGTTTCAACGCAAACGAAGCTCTAGACACGATTTTTTCAAACTTCAAACCGGTCGCTTCAATCGAGCCAGCAAAAAATAGACTAACAAACCGCTCACGACCGTAGTCACAAATCCCAACAACTGTTGTGGCCGCCCGACCGCAGACAGAACCGCTAAACCGATCGTTGACAAAACGTAGACCAGCGCGATCCCGCGATAAAGCAAACCAGCCGAACCAGCGTCGGAATTGTGGCGGCTCCAAAACACACAGGCAACCGTCAGCGCCGCGCTTACCGAGAGAGTAAACCCAAGGTAATCCAACAGAATTTGGAGGTTGCTGAAGTAAACGACCAGTGATGCAAGAAAGACCTGAAGCCAGATCGCGGTTGCGGGAACAGATAATTGATCGCGTTGGGTCGCGTAGAATAGTCGAGGAAAGACGCCATCAGAGGCCATCTTTGCATAGACCCGCGGACCGGCAACGATCATGGCGGATACGGAACTAAGCAGGGCGATACTGACGATGATTCTGATCACTACCGCCAACAGATCACCGCCGATTGATTCAGAGGCGACGGCGGCAATGTCGTGGGCTGCAGTTATTTCTTCAGGAGTTGCTCCATAGACGAAGATAAAATTGAGCGCCAAATAAATAAGCGTGACGACGATGGTTCCCCGCAGCATCGCGCGCGGAACGTTCTGGTTTGGGTTCTCTACTTCGCCAGTAACATACACCGCCGCGTTAAAACCACTGAAACTTAGCGCGATCCAAACCAGCGTTGAGGCGAGGGCATAGATCGAAAAATCAGCGGCTTCGGTTTGGACCTGCATCCCCTCCCACTGGGCAGGAAACTTCAGCAAGGCAAAAGCAATGAATGCGGAAATTAAAACCAGTTTAACCGCCACGACCAGATTCTGTGTTCGTAGCCCTGTCTTCAAAACAGCCGAATGTAACACGCCGAAAAACACGATCGACGCGATCCCTACCACGCCCGGATTCAACCAATCAGGTCGAACGGCTTCCGGCATGGCGTACGTTTCCAAAGCCGTCGCCGCGAAAGCAATCGCGCCTGTAAATCCAGCCAATAGCGACACCCATCCGGCGATAAATCCAACCGCCGGATGAATCAGGCGGCTTAGAAACAAATATTCCCCACCGGATTCCGAGATGCGTTGCGCCAGTTGCCCATAGCTGACGGCACCGCAGATCGCGATCAGCCCGCCGATACCCCAAGCCAACATCACGTATTGGCGATCCCCCAGATCGGCCAGCGCATACCCGCTGGTCGTGAAGACTCCGGCACCAATCATATTGGCAACGACCATAAAGGTCGCTGACCAAAGCCCGAATGGTTTGCGATAGTTCGGTGGCGAATTAAGAGTTGAAGGAACAGAAATGGGTATTTGTCTTTACTAGGTAGTGTCTACCTTTTAACTTGATTGGCTTGTAGCTTGTAAATAGTTGCTTCAGAATTGAGAAAGATTCCTTGAAGATTCGAACCAAAGTGTTGGTTCGCGTGTTGTATGTAGTAACCACACAACAAACATCGCTAATCTTCAAGGAACAGAACGACGCGAAACGCTTACTCGAATCAGCTTCGGTGTGACTGTCAGCCAATCGAACAAGTTACGCTTAATCTTGAATGTCGAGATGAGATTGTACTGGTTTTGGCCAGCTTGCAACATTTTCATTCGCAAATCGAATTACGGAATCTGGTTACTGATCTGATTGCTTCGGATGTGGACAAATCGAGGCGCGCCGATACGGGACGTTAAGGGCTAAGTTATTGGCAGATTCTGGTATTGGGTATGGGGCGTCTGGGTTGCAATCTAAACTACGACAAGCTGCAAGATCTTTGCGAAAACCATCGAGCGTTACGTGGAACATTGAATGTTGGCGACTGGGATGACACGAGTTTTCGCTGGCAACGGATTCGCGATACGCTTTGCTTGGTGGAGACTTCGACGCAGAAGACCATCAACGAGCTGCTCGTCATTGATTTTAGCGACGCTCAGAGCCACGAAGAACTGGCAAAGCTTGCGCCCCAAGGAGAAAAGGGGACACCCAGAGAAAAGGGGACACCCAGAGATTAGTTGCGAAAAAAAAAAGAGACACCCATAGATTAGTTGCGGCGTTTTCGCCCAACCGCTAGAATCCTCTTAAGTTGCCCTTGGTTCTTGGGAGCATATTGATGGCTAGACAAGCACGTGGCGAGTATCTCAACCCGGATGAAATTCAGGTCGTACA
>CALDEW010000373.1 GCA_937942355.1 uncultured Pirellulaceae bacterium
CGGTCGCCTGCCGGCTTGTCGTTAAACTATGAACCAATCTGGGATAATCTGGAATTACAGATCGGGCTCAACAGCGACGGCCTTCAGTGCTGGCACGACGAATTTCCGCCTAACGATAGTGTTACCAACGACTAGGTTTTACTTCGTTTTTGTTGCTACGGCTACCACGGAGACACTGTTCGCGACAACTAAGAAAAAAACCCGCTCTCTCATAAACGAGAAAGCGGGCTGTGATCAGAAAGGCATATCTCGACCAAAATCTTAGCCGTTAGCTGCGGCAGGCTCGGGAGCATTCATCTCAATTTCGTAACCACTGCGGTACGGTCGTTTGAGCATCGAATTGGCAATATCATCGCCGACAATCTGTTCCGTTTTGTCGTCCCATTTTATCTCGCGTCCCAGGCGAGCTGAAATACCCGCCAGGTGACAGATATTGAGGGCTCGCATGTGCGAATGAACGTCGGAGATAGGCTCCTTCTTTTCATCAACGCATTTGAGGAAGTTCGCCCAGTGAGCACCGCGCCCGTTACTAATCGGTTTGAACCCCTTGTAGGTTTCTTTAATCGCGTCTTTCGGAAGCGGATTATCAGCCAATTCTTCGACGGGACCGCCAACCAGTTTACCGCGATTAACAAAAACCCGACCTTTTTCGCCTTCGATCATGATCCCGTTGTCTTGGTCGTGGCGAATTTCGAGATCCACATCGCCGGCGAATTTTACGTTGAGCAAGAAATTCGTGGCGGTGTTGTAGCGATCATTTTGCTGTGGGACACCGTCAACGAACTCCACCGGATGTTTAGCCTCTCCACCGATTGAGACAATCGCGTCGCTCTGACCGTTAGCAGCAAGCGCCCACGCGGCAATGTCGACATGATGAGCGCCCCAATCGGTCAGCTTTCCGCCGGAGTATTCGTACCACCAGCGAAATTGATAGTGCCCGTTGGTCTGACCGCGTGAACCTTTTTTGCCTTCCTCCTTCAACCAGCGGTAGTCAGTCAACGGGGCAGGGCCCAACCACCGATCCCAATCAAGATGTTTAGGCACCTCAACAACCGGCAACGCGGGACTGCTGGGAGCCCCCCCAATGCGGCAGGACATCTTTTTAATTTTCCCAATGCGTCCATCCCGCACTATGGCAATGGCTTTGACAAACAAATTAAAGGTACTGCGCTGCTGGGTACCTACCTGCACAACCGCGCCTGTCTGCTCTTGGACTTTGCGAATTAACTTCCCTTCGTCGACCGTCAAGGTGAGCGGTTTTTCGCAATAGACATCTTTGCCGGCAAGCATCGCTTCGATCAATGGTTTGGTGTGCCAATGATCGGGGGTTGCGATGTGGACGAGTTTGATATCGTCACGTTCAAGAATCTTGCGGTAGTCGGCGTACACGTCGCCTTTGCCGCCGCTGAAATCCTTGTTGGCTTTTTCGGCGCGTCTGGAATCGGCGTCTGCGTAAGCGACCACGTCGAGCCACCTTTTGGCCGACTTCATATTGCCTACTCCCATACCACCGCAGCCGATCAGCGCGATCGCAGGACGATCGTTTTTACTGTCGGTGTCAAAGGCGAGTGCGGGTTTACCGGAGAAAAAGTATGGCATCGTCACGCCTGCTGCCGTTACAGCGGATGAGGCTTTGAGAAAATGCCGACGGTTGTGTTTCTGGGACAATGGAATCTCCAAATGATTAATAGGTAGACGGAATTGTATGTGATCTTATGTTAACCGAGAGGGAGAAGAAGACCAAAGATTTATCCTCGGTTTGCTGACTTCATCTGACGGTCAATCTCTCGGCGTGCATCCGCGTTCTTTTTTGACTCACGTTTATCATGCACGTTTTTGCCGCGTCCCACACCGACGACCACTTTAACGATCCCGCGTCCGTTGAAGTACATCCGCAGCGGAATCAAAGTCAGCCCTTTGGTGAAGGCTTTGTCTTTTAGCTTATCTAGCTCCTTTTTATGAACCAGCAGTTTCCGCGATCGTTTCGGTTTATGATTCCAGAAACTGGCTTGGCGATATTCGGCGATATCGGCTCCGACAAGCCAAAGTTCGCCTTTTTCAACGCGCACATAGGCTTCATTTAGGGAAATATTGCCATCGCGGAGGCTTTTGACTTCTGGGCCAATCAACACGATGCCGCATTCGACTTGCTGCAGAATTTCGAAACGGTGTTTGGCCTTACGATTTTCCGAAATGGTTTTCGACTGCGATGCGGGCCCGGAGGCTTTTGCCTTTTTCTTCGATTTTGATTTCTTGGAGGCCATGAAGCTGGAGACGACACAGATGCGGATCTGAAATTGGCCCTAATAATGAGCCGGAACGAAAGTGTACCAATGGTCGGGACGCCGATTATACCACGTTAATAAACTGCGGTGACGCCAAGTCGGTGACAAATTTATGGCTGTTCCGGTTCACCCTCTCGCTTTACAATACTTTCAAATCATTTCACGTTCTTTTACGCACGTATTTCTATGAACCGTCCCCCCAACAATCTTCCCATTCTTGGTGCCAAGAGCGCAGAAGCAGACGCTGCTGGCTGCGGAGGTGGTTCCTGCGGAAGCGGAGGAGGCGGATTCAACGTTGCCGCGCTGGAAGCCGAACCCTCGGCCAGATTGCCGAAATGGCTCAAGCGAAACATTCCCAAAGGCAATAACGTCGGCCACACGACTGAACTGCTGAGTGAACTGAAGCTGGAGACGGTCTGCGACAATGCACGTTGCCCTAATCGGATGGAGTGTTATTCGCAAAACACCGCCACTTTCATGATCCTGGGGAACACTTGCACTCGCCCGTGTGGATTTTGTGCGGTTAAGCGAGGCCGGCCCGAAGCGCTGGAGCTGGATGAACCAGATCGTTTGGCCGAAGCAGCACTGCGACTGGGGCTGAAACACGTTGTGATTACTTCTGTGACCCGCGACGATCTAACCGATGGCGGAGCGGAACATTTTTACCAATGCGTAAAAGCAGTCCGCGAAAAAACGGGGGCCAGTGTCGAAGTGCTCACACCCGACTTCATTCACACGCCTGAGGGGCTTGATCGCGTGATTGAATCGGCGCCCGAGGTCTTCAACCACAACACCGAAACAGTGCCGCGTCTGTACCGGCGGGTTCGAGGACCGAAGTCAGATTACAAATGGACGCTGGAGTTGCTACGCCGCGTGAAAGCCGCCAATTCCAAGATTAAAACCAAAAGCGGGCTGATGCTGGGGCTTGGGGAAACCCACGAAGAGATTTTCGAAGTGCTGGCCGATTTAAGGGACGCGGATTGCGATTTTCTTACGTTAGGGCAGTACCTCAAACCCTCCACGGATCGATACCTGCCGGTTGTCCGTTATGTAACGCCCGAAGAGTTTGATTGGCTGGGCCAGTCCGCGGAAAAGATGGGCTTCAAGAAAGTAGCCAGCGGCCCGTTTGTACGCAGTAGTTACCATGCCCGTGATATGGCCGAAACGGAATGAATGTCTGCACGGAAGTCCTTCGGCGATTCTCGGTGGACCCGCAAACTAAGTGTTGGCAGGCCGACAAGTCGTATTATCCACGGCTAAACCCGAGCCAATTCCATAACGAGTAATCTTGATGTCCCAGCCTGAAACCATCGAAATCGTCGTCAACGATCAAAGCCTTAGTATCCCTCAGGGTTCGTCGGTAACCGATCTATTAAAGATTTTGGACATTCGAACCAAGGCGATTGCTGTTGAGATCAACCGCGCCGTGATTCCTGGCCAAGATCATGCTACCACTGTACTAAATGCAGACGATCGCTTGGAAGTTGTAACGTTAGTGGGAGGCGGATAGGCATGATTGAGAAAATTAATAACGACAGCAACGTTACCAGCGACCAGTCACCGTTGACGATTGGAACACATGTACTGAGTAGTCGGTTGATTCTCGGTTCGGGTAAGTATCAATCTTTTGAAATGATGCAAAAGTCTGTCGCCGCATCGGGCACTGAATGCATCACCATTGCAGTGCGACGCGAGAAACTGTACGACGGAACAGGTCGCAACATATTGGATTACATTGACTTCGATCGCTATACATTGTTGCCCAACACCGCAGGTTGTTACGATGCTGATACCGCGGTCCGATGTGCATTGATGGGGCGTGAAATTCTCAAAGGGCTTGAAAACCCTGGTGCTGATTGGGTGAAACTGGAAGTGCTGGGCGACAGTCGTTCGCTACTGCCTGATCCGATTGAATCTTTAAAGGCAACAGAACAGCTGGTGAAGGAAGGATTACAGGTGTTGTGCTACACAAGTGACGATCCGATTATCGCCAGGCGACTAAAAGAAGCCGGAGCCACAGCCGTCATGCCCGCAGGAAGCCCAATCGGCAGTGGACTGGGTGTCGCCAACCCAAATAATTTGCAAATTATTTTGGACGATCTCAAAAGAGACTCGCCAGAGTTCCCGGTGATCGTAGATGCTGGCGTTGGGACCGCTAGCGACGCTGCTATCGCAATGGAGTTAGGTGCCGATGCGGTGCTGCTGAACTCAGCTGTGGCACGGGCTGAGGACCCGGTCAACATGGCGGTGGCTATGAAGTTAGGGGTCGAAGCCGGGAGGCTGGCATGGATGAGCGGCAGAATCCCTAAATCCCGTTACGGTTCCGCCAGTAGCCCCGAGATTGGCGTAATATCTGAGCGAAAATAGCTGCCCCGCGGGCCACGCAAAGTGAACCAAGCCACCCCTAAAGCCCCCTAGCGGTGTGAAAATAAGGCGAATGATTGCTTTAGATAACTTACAACAATCTTCCCGTAATAGGTAAAATTTCTTGACGAATGGTTGATCGTTGGCTATATTCTGTAGCTGGAGCGGACCGACATAAACATATGTTGGGAGACTTTTCAGCGCTTCAAACGTCTATTAATCAAATGTTTTAGCAGCCTTGTAATTGGTATAATTTAATGAAAAACAAATGGAAAACTCTCCGAATGGGCGCAATGTTGTTCGCATTGCCGATTGTGGCCACTGCCGCAGCATCCGCTCATCAGTTCTTGACGGATAATGCTCCAATCGCTGAAGCTACCACTTCCATGGTCAGCGACGCTGGTTTAATCAGTGTTCAGCGCAGTCACACGATCTCCCTCAACGAGAGCGGATCAATCGAAGGACGCGTTGCAACTATTGATGCTGGCTCGAAAGCAAACGGACTGGCTGACCTGAAAGTATTTCTCGTGAGCAACGGTGAGATCCAAGCTGAGACCGTCACCGATGTAGACGGCTTGTTCTCTCTTTCTAACATTGGCGAAGGGGTTTACTCTTTTGTTGCCACTGGTGAGAGCGGATTTGCTGCTTACGGTGTTCGCGTTGTTGCAAACAACGGATCTGACACTGTCAATCTGATGGAAGCCGCTGCTGTTTCTCCTCAAGCAGCAGTAGTAAAACAAATCCTGAAGAAGCAACTACCTTCTGACATTGCCCAAGAAATCATGGACAACGCAGTCGTCTCTGAAGAGGCTTCTAAAGTTGTTGGTTCAAACAAAGTCAGCGTCAAAGACGGTGTCTTGGTTGGCCATGTTGTTCCAATGTTGGGCGAAATCGCACTGGTTGACGGAACTTCTGTTTTCCTAATCCAAGGCGACGAGCAAGTTGCTGAAGTAACAGCTGACGCAAAAGGAAGCTTTGCAATCGAAGACGTTGAGCCAGGTGTTTATGACTTCGTTGCGGCAGGCCCAACGGGTTTCGCTGCGGTAAGCTTCGAAGCAGTTGAAGAAGCCGCAACTGTTGAAGACATTTCTTCTGTTGTAAGTGACAGCGAAGAAATTCCTGTTTCTCTGGAGCCAGTCGCTCCTGTTGCATTCCAAGACATTCCAGCTGACATCCCTTTCGATGGTGGCATGGCTTACGATGGTGGCGTTTCTGATTCACTTGACGTTTGCTTGACTTGTCAGCAAGACGCTGGGTTCGTCGGAGAGCAAGTTGCTTACGCTGGTGACGAAGTAGTTTACGAAGATGCTTACGATTCAACTCCGATCGAGTACGCAGGCGAATCTTGCGGATGCGGTGCTGCTGCTGGTGGTTCTTGCGGATCTGCAGGTAACTTCAGCGGATACAGCACTTGCGGTTCTTGCAACACTAGCTGTTGCGGTGGTGCCCGAGGCGGACGTCTCTTCGGAGGCGGCAGAGCTGGTGGGTTATTCGGTGGAGCTGGCGGAAGCCGTTTGGCTCGCATCGGCCTTCTGGCCGGCGTTGCAACTGCGATCGCCGTTGGAAGTGACAGCGATGATCGCATTTCCACACCTGATGGAAGCTAAGATTTCACCATCGCGGCAAGATTAAATAGACGGAGCGGACTGCTAATGCAGTCCGCTTTTTTTGTGCGCCAATTCTTATTAGGATCATAACCCACGAAGGTACTTCAACGGTTAATGACATGATCGCGCGATCGCTTACTGAATTGATCAACCGACGCCAAAGGTCGCTGAAACAAACGCAGGCGATCCAGCGATCAATCTACGACTTCGTCTTGAGAAACTCACCCAACCTCAAAACCGGTCAGTTTCAAAAAATCTCAAACGCCGACCTTGGGATGTTATTCCAGATCACCGACGAGCAGATCTTCGATGGCTTGCTCGGCCAATTGTGCGAACGCTCTTCCGATAGACCGCTCTCCTTTCGCTTGTCGACGCGCATGACCACATGCGGTGGAATGACAACGATGCAGCGTGAGAGCCGGCGAGGCGCTCTTCCGGAGTTCGAAATTGCGATTGCCACCAGTCCGCTGTTTGACACATTCAAGGTGGATACTGCGGCCAAGGTCGGAGGATTGGTTTGCCACAATCGCTTGCAGGCGCTACAACGGATTATGGAGCACGAGATGTTGCATTTGGCCGAGCTGCTATTGTTCTCGGATTCCAATTGCAGCGGAAGTCAATTCAAAAGGTATGCCCGTCGGCATTTTGGCCATACCGAATCGAACCATCGCTTGCTCACCCCAAGCGATTTCGCCAAGAAAAAACTTGGCATTGCTATCGGAGATACCGTCTGCTTCGAAGTAGGAGGAAAGTCAATGACGGGAATCATCAATCGGATCACCAAGCGTGCCACGGTGCTCGTCGCCGACTCCAAAGGAACGAAATACACCGATGGAAAAAGGTATTCGAAATTCTATGTCCCTTTGAACATGCTTCGCCGCAAATAGCCCCAACGCTGTGCCTTTCAATTCAAGCGACAGTCAAAACTGCGCGGCTGCAGAGGATGGGTAAACTCGCCCCGGATTCTCAAATCAGCAAGCAGAATTTTTTTTTAATCACGCACACAAT